>NZ_JASCXP010000046.1:0-27707 GCF_030010695.1 Nocardia sp. CC201C | reverse complement strand
CCCGGGCGCGCCGGCGGGGGGGGGGGGGGTAGCCCTGCTGCTGCGGGGCGTAAGCGGGTGGGAAAGGTTGTTGGGGCGCTTGGGGGTTGGGCGGATAGGGGTATGGGGCGGCGGGGCGGGCGGCGGGTTGTGGGGCGGGTTGTGGGGCGGGTTCCTTGAGGGCGCGGCGGGCGGCGGCGGCGAATTCGGCGCAGGTGTGGAAGCGGTCGGCGGGGCGCTTGGCCATGGCCCTGGCGATGACGGCGTCGACGGCCGGGGAGAGTCCGGGGCGGCGCACGCTGGCCGGGTAGGGCATGAAATGCAGGTGGCCGCTGATGATTTCACCGGGGTTCGGAGAGTCGAAGGGGCCGATTCCGGTGAGCAGCCAGTAGAGGGCACAGCCCAGTGAGTACTGGTCGGTGGCGTGGTCGAGCCGACCGCCGGTCATCTGTTCCGGCGAGGCGTACGCGAGGGTGGCGGTGAACATGCCCGCCTGGGTCAGATGCGTGGAATCCTCACGCAGCCGCGCGATTCCGAAGTCGGTGAGGAACACTCGCTCCCCGTGCCCGCCGACCGCCCGCGCCAGCATGATGTTGGCGGGCTTCACATCTCGGTGCAGCACGCCCCTGCTGTGCGCGTAATCCAGTGCGTCCGCGACCCCTTCGATGATCTGCACCGCCCGCTCCGGCGGCAGCGTGGCGGTCTGCACGCTGGCCGCGTCCACACCGTCCACGTACTGCATGGAGATCCACAGCTGGGCATCCTCGGAACCCCGGTCGTACACGGCGACGATATTCGGGTGATCGAGCTGCGCCACCAGATCGGCCTCGCGCTCGAACCGCGCCCGTACCTCGCGGTCGGCGAACAGCTCCCGGTTGAGCAGCTTCAGCGCCGTCAGCTTCCCGAGCCGGGGGTGCCGCGCGAGATACACCGATCCCATACCACCCTGCCCGAGCAGCCGTTCGATGGTGAATCCGGCGAATACGTCACCCGTCTTCAGCAAGGCGACGGCCCCCCTTCCGGTGACATACGGGTGCGGAGAGCCTACCGCTCACGATGTCCTTCCGGCCGCTCGGTTCCACGGTCTCGCACATGGTTCAGCCCGGTGTCACCAGCCCGGATTCATAGGCCAGTACCACGGCCTGAGCCCGGTCACGCAGGTTCAGTTTCGCGAACACCTTGGACACGTGGGTTTTCACGGTCTGCTCGGCGACGAACAGGGTTTCGGCGATCTCGGCATTGGACATACCCCGCGCGATCAACTCCAGCACCTCGCGTTCGCGAGGAGTGAGATCGCCCAGCGCCGGAGTGGGCGCCCGGCGGGCGCGGCGGCGGGTCACGTCGGCGATCAGCCGCCGTGTCACCGTCGGCGCGAGCAGCGCGTCACCACCGGCGACCACGCGCACGGCGCGCACCAGCTCCTCGGCGGGCGCGTCCTTCAGCAGGAATCCGCTGGCCCCGATCCCGAGCGCCTCGTAGACGTAGTCGTCGATATCGAAGGTGGTGAGCATGAGCACCCGGACCGGCGGCTCGAGCCCCGCGGACAGAATCACCCGCGCCGCGTCGAGACCGTTCATCTCCGGCATGCGCACATCCATGAGCACCACATCCGGCCGCAGCCGCTTCGCTTCCGCCACAGCGGTTTTCCCATCGGGCGCGTCCCCGACCACGCTGATGTCCGGCTGCGCCGCCAGCAGCGCGCCGAACCCCTGCCGCACCATCGCCTGATCGTCGGCGATCAACACGGTTATCGCCACAGTCCCACCTCACGCACCCCACGAGTCTCGCACGCTCGCACCGAAGGCATGCCCGCGAGGGGGAACTGGTGGCGGCGGCCATTCGCACGATGCCGCCACCAGTTCCCCCGTGATCCGATGACTACGTATCTATGGGGAGGTGGGCGTGGACTTCGAAGGTGCCGTCGGGGTGGGGGGTGGCGGTAAGGTGGCCGCCCGCGGCCTGGGCGCGGGACTGCATGCCGGTGATGCCGCTGCCAGGGGTGTCGTGGGGGGAACGAGGGGCCGTGGGGATCTGGGTGGCGGCGTCGTTGGTGACGGTGAGGGTGACCGCGGTGGTGGCGGCGACGATGCGCACCCGCACCGGCGCGCCGGGGGCGTGGCGGGAGGCGTTGGCCAGCGATTCCTGGACGATGCGGTAGAGGGCGAGGCCGGTGGCGTCGGGGATGGCCGTCAGCGGGCCGTCGATCTCCGTGGTGAGGGCCATGCCCGCGCGGCGGGCGCCCTCCAGGAGGTCGGGTACCTCCATGGCGGTGGGTTGCGGGGCGTGTTCGGGCAACTGTCCGTCGCTGCGGAGCACGCCGAGCAGGCCGCGGATCTCGTTGAGCGCCGCGCGGGCGCCCACGCCGATGGCCTCGAACTCCGCGCGGGCGGCCGTGGACAGGCCGTCGATGCGGTAGGGGGCGGTCTGTGCCTGCACCACCACCATCGACATGTGATGGGCGACCACATCGTGCAGGTCGCGGGCGATGCGCGCCTTCTCCTCCAGGATGGCGCGGCGGGCCCGCTCCAGTTCGGTCTCCTCGGACTGCGCGAGCAGCGCCTGCCGCGACTGGGTCAGCGAGCGCACCATGAGGCCGAGCAGCACGATCCCGGTCACGGCGATGGGCCAGCCGAAACCGGAGGTGGCGAACTCGTCGCCCTGCGCGGCCATGGTCGTGCCCATGAGCAGCGCCGTCGCCAGCCACGCGACCAGCACGATCTGCATGCCGGAGCGCACCGCCACCGCGAACAGCAGCGCGAACAGGCACAGCAGGTGCACCACCTGGAACGGGATGTCCTCACCGGATCGATTCGGAATCGCCAAGGCGATGACCAGCGCGGCCCCGGCCGAAATCGCCCAGCCCAGCGCCGGATTCACCCGGGCGAGCAGCAGCGGGAAGGCGGCGAACCCGGCGATGAACGGGGCGGCCGCCGCGGCCACCTGGTGGGTGATGAACAGTGTCGGCCACGCGACGGCGTAGAGGATGAGCGCCACCGCGACGGTGCCCACGTCGAACCAGAGCCGCGCGTGCTGCAGCCGCCGTGACGGCAATGTCGCAACCATAGCCACGACAGTAGGACCCGTCCCGCCGCCGCACCTCATACCCCCGAGCGATCTTGGACCCCCTACCGGAGTATCACTTCCCGGCACCCCTCCCCCGTACCGCGCAGCCGGGAAACCGTCCCGCAGCGTGACGTCCCGGAGCCCGCCTCCTCCATAGCGTCGGAAACCATGATCGTGAGCCCGGACCACCAGGGTCGTCCCCGCCGTCCCCACCCGTGCCCCACCGCATCACGCTCCAGTAGGCCGATCCGCGGTGCGCGGCTGGCGGCCGCGGCGGCGGTGCTGCTGGCCGCCACGGTGGCAACGGCCCCTGTCGCGACCGCGACCGCACCCGCCCCGGGTAATCCCGCGACACCCGACGGTGCTGTCGCGGTCAACTCCGACAGTCCGGACGCCGCCGCTGCCGTCGGCGACCGACTGCCGACCATCCCACCTCGGGTCGCCGCAGCGATCACCGGCGTTCCGGCGACCGACGTGGGTGGCGATCCCACCGCTGATGACGGTGGCTCGGCCGCCGGGACCGGGAACGGCGCGCCCATTCCGAGCACGGTGCGCGACGAGAACGCCGGTGCGCGGTCGGCGGTCGTCGCACTCACCTCCACGGCCGGATCCGGTGCCGCGATCCCGCCCGACTTCGCCGCCGTCATGGGCTATCACCCGACGGTCGAGCAGGGGTTGCTGGTCAACCCCGGTGGCGACTGCTCCTCCCCTGTTCCGCTGCCCGCCGAGTTCGAGAACGCTTGCAAGGCCCATGATCTCGGATACGATCTGCTGCGCTACGCCGATGCGCGGGGCGAGCCGCTCACCGCGTGGGCTCGACAGGCGCTCGACGCCACCCTGGAGCAGCGCATGCACGCGGCCTGCATCGCGCGCCAGGAACCGATCGCCCGCGCCCGCTGCCGCATCATGGCCAGCGTCGCCACCACGGCCGTGGACCTCAACTCGCGCCGCCAGGACTACGGACCGCCCGTCCACGAGAATCTCGCCGACGCGACGGCTCCCACCTCGCCATCCATGGCGGCCGCCTACCCGCTCGCCGCCGCTGCGCTGGCGCTGAGCGGATTCGCCACCGGCCGCGGCCTGCGCCGCCGCGCCGATCGACCGGATACGGGCGGGTTCCGCCGCCCCACCACCGAAGCGAGCGCACGGGGGACCTCGGCATGAACACCACACATGAACCCGCAGCCGATGCCGCACAGCGCCGTGAACCACCGGAGTCGCAGCCGCACACCACAGCGCCAACAGACCACGACAACCGAGCACGGCAACGCACGACGGGACACGACAACCCGGATTACCACCGGCGGCACCGTGCATCCGCCCGTTCGAACGCTGGCGACCGCGGGGGTCGAAGTCCGCAGCGCGTGACGCCGACGACCCCGCAGGATCGGAGACGGCCGATGGGCCGGTCCACGGATTTCGATCCGGCCGACGATCAGCGGCAGCGGCGGGGGCCGCGGGTTCGTTTCGTGTCCATCAGTCCCGCGGCAACGCCGCGGCTCGGCACCACGGTGGGAATCACGCTGGGTGTACTCGCCTCACTGGCTCCGGGGCTGCTGCCGCGCACACCGTCGGCGCAGGCGATTCTGAGCGGGCTGCTGGCCGTGATCGGTCTCGCGCTGGCCGGGCTGGTGCGGTTCACGTTGCGGCGCTGCGGCGTGCATGTCGATGCCGTGACGGCGCGGTGGCGGCAGCCGACGCTGCTGGTGGCGGTCGTCGCGACGGGCGGGGCCGTCGGGTATGCCGAGCATTGGCAGACGCGGTTGCGGGACGCCATGGGGGTCGCGCAGGTCGGCGCGGAGTACTGGCTGTGGTGGCTGCTCGGAACCGCTCTCATCGTGGGCGCGGCCGTCGGGCTCGCGCACGGAATCCATTGGCTGGTAAGGCGCATGGGACGGTTGCGCAGTGCGGTGCTCGGCGTCCTGCTGGTGGTGGCGACGCAGGGGGTCGCGGTTCCGGCGGTGGTGCAGTGGCGGCAGGACGCCTACGCCGCCGCGAACGCCGCGGTGGATCCGGCGGTGCGGCAGCCGATCTCCGCCGCGCGGTCGGGCAGCCCGGTATCCACGGTCAGCTGGCCGTCACTGGGCGCGCAGGGCCGTCGCTTCGTGGCGGGTACGCCCGCGCGAGCGGTGCGGGTATACGTCGGCCTCGATTCCGCCCCGGATCTGAATTCCCGCGTGGCACTGGCCATTCGGGAGTTGGAGCGCTCCGGCGGCCTGCGGCGCTCACATCTGGTGGTCACCGTTCCCACCGGTTCGGGCTGGATCGACGCCGAGGCCGCCGCAGGTCTCGACGACCGCTTCGACGGCGATGTGGCGCTGGTCGGCCTGCAATACTCGGCGGCACCGAGCTGGGCCACCTTCGTCTTCGGCCGCGCCGCCGCGGAACGGTCCGCCCGCGCTGTGTTCACGGCCATCGAACAGCGTCTGTCCGCCCTCCCTCACCCGCCGAAGCTCTACGTCTACGGCCAGAGCCTCGGCGCGCTCGGCGGCAGCGCCATCTTCCCCGACGACGCCGACCAGGACCGCCGCACCTGCGCCGTTCTCTGGGCCGGACCCCCGGCCGGAGCCGTCAACCGCGGCGGCGCAACGGTTCTCGCCAATGCCTCCGACCCGGTGGTGCACTGGTCCCCCGCCCTGCTGTGGCGCCCGGCGAACCTCACCGACACCCGCCCCGACGCACCCGTCCCGCCGTGGCTCCCGGTGGTGAGCTTCCTGCAGACCACCGCCGACCTCCTCGCCGCCCTCGACGCCCCCACCGGCCACGGTCACCGCTACGGCCCCGACCAGGGCACCCGCCTCGGCACCTGCTGAACCCAGCCGATCCGGCCCCCGAGAGCTGATCCGGCCCCGGGTTTCGCGTGGGCCGGATCAGTTCAGTGGTCACCGGGATTGCGGCCGAAGCCCGCGAACACTCAGACGATCGGTCCCCGCGCGGCCTCGTAGGCGGCGCCGACGCGGTACAGCCGGTCGTCGGCCAGGGCCGGGGCCATGATCTGGAGGCCCACCGGCATGCCGTCGTCCTGGCTCAGCCCGGACGGCACCGACATGGCGCAGTGTCCGGCCAGGTTGGTGGGCAGCGTGCACAGGTCGGACAGGTACATGGCGAGCGGGTCGTTGACCTTCTCGCCCAGCTTCCACGGGGTGAACGGGCTGGTCGGCGAGACCAGCACGTCGACGCTCTCGTACGCGGAGTCGAAGTCCTGCGCGATGAGGGTGCGCACCTTCAGCGCCTGACCGTAGAACGCGTCGTAGTAACCGGCCGACAGCGCGTAGGTGCCGATCATGATGCGGCGCTTGACCTCCGGGCCGAATCCGGCCTCGCGGGTGAGCGACATGACCTGCTCGGCCGAATGCGTGCCGTCGTCGCCGACGCGCAGGCCGTAGCGCATGGCGTCGAAGCGCGCCAGGTTGGACGACACCTCCGACGGCAGGATCAGGTAGTAGGAGGCGAGCGCGTACTCGAAGTGCGGGCACGACACCTCGATCACTTCCGCGCCGAGATCCTTCAACTGGGCGACGGCGGCGTCGAAGGAGGCGAGCACGCCGGGCTGGTAGCTGTCGGAGTGCAGTTCCTTGACCACACCGACCTTGACGCCCTTCAGATCACCCCGCGCGCCTTCGCGGGCGGCGGCGACCACGGGCGGCACCGGCACATCGCGCGAGGTGGAGTCGCGCGGATCGTATCCGGCGATCACCTCGTGCAGCAGCGCGGTGTCCAGTACGGTGCGACCGCACGGCCCGCCCTGGTCCAGCGAGGACGCGCACGCCACCAGGCCGTAGCGCGACACCGTGCCGTAGGTGGGCTTGGTGCCGACGGTCGCGGTCACGGCCGCGGGCTGCCGGATGGAGCCGCCGGTGTCGGTGCCGATGGCCAGCGGCGCCTGGTAGGAGGCCAGCGCCGCCGCCGAACCACCGCCGGAACCGCCCGGAATCCGATCGGAGTCCCACGGGTTGCGGGTCGGCCCGTACGCCGAGTTCTCGGTGGAGGAGCCCATGGCGAACTCGTCCATATTGGTCTTGCCGAGAATCGGGATACCGGCCGCGCGCAGCTTGGTGGTCAGGGTGGCGTCGTAGGGCGCGACCCAGCCCTCCAGGATCTTGGACCCGCAGGTGGTCGGCTGATCGGTGGTGGTGAAAACGTCCTTGAGCGCCAACGGAACACCGGCCAGCGGCGAAGCCACGGTCCCGGCGGCCACGGCCCGGTCCACCTCGGCGGCGGCGGCGAGCGCCTGCTCGCCGGAGACGTGCAGGAAGGCGTTGATCTCGCCGTCGACCTCGGCGATGCGCTGAATGTGCGCCTCGGTGACCTCCACCGAGGACACCTCGCGGCCGTGGATCTGCTCCGCCAGCTCGGCCGCGGTCAGCTGTGTCAGGTCACTCATTCGCCCTCTCCCAGGATCTGCGGGACCATGAACCGCTGTTCTTCGACCGCGGGTGCGCCGGACAGCGCCTGCTCCGGGGTCAGGCACGGCTGGACCTCGTCCGGGCGGGTCACATTGGTCGCCGGGTTCGGCGACGCGGTGGCCGGGACATCGGCGGCGGCGACTTCGGAGATGGCCTTGACGTGGTTCAGGATCGAATCCAGCTGACCGGCGTACAGGTCCAGTTCTTCCTCGGTCAGGGCGAGCCGGGACAACCGGGCGAGGTGTGCGACCTCGTCGCGGGAGATGGCGGGCACCGCGGGACCCCTTTCGGCATGGTTTAGCGTGGTGATTCGGCTGTCCGACAGCCTATCGACTCGTGCGGGGGCGTCCGTCACCGGTCGGGACCATGGCGGGCACACTCGATAGCCGCCACAATGAGCAGTGGTCCACGTCACCGGAATCCCGTCGACTCGATAACGGTCTCACGAGGGTGTAAGTATTGCCAGACTCGGGTATCCGTTCCGAGTTGTCGGTCGCACAGGAAAGGAAGGGACGCACGTGTCATTTCTGCTCCGCGTGCAACTTCCGGATCGCCCGGGAAGTCTCGGCTCACTCGCCCTCGCGCTGGGCTCCGTCGGCGCCGACATCCTCTCGCTGGATGTCGTCGAACGCGGCGACGGCTACGCGATCGACGACATCGTGGTGGAGGTGCCGCCCGGCGCACTCCCCGACACCCTGATCACCGCGGCCGAATCCCTGGCCGACGTGCTCGTGGACTCGCTGCGCCCGTACTCCGGGATGTTGGACACGCATCGGGAACTCGAGCTCATCGACCAGGTGGCCAGTGCCCGCGACGACCGGCTTCAAGTGCTGGTGGACGGGGTGCCGCGGGTGCTGCGGGTCGGCTGGAGCACCATTATCGACATGGGTCCGCAGGGGGCCTACCGCGTGGTCGGCAGCCAGAGCGCACCCTCCACCCAGGCGGCGTCGGCGCCCTGGATGCCCCTGGAGAAGCCGTGCGTACTCGACGGCGAGGCCGACTGGGTGCCGCAGATCTGGCGCGACATGGACACCAAACTCGCCGCCGCGCCCCTCGGCGACACGGGCAAGGTGCTGTTGCTCGGCCGCCCGGGCGGACCGGATTTCCGGCCCAGTGAGGTGGCGCGGCTGGGCTATCTGGCCGGGATAATCGCCACTGTGCTGGGTTAGTCGAAAAGCTGGGTTAGTCGAAAGCTGGGTTAGTCGAAACGGCCACGCGCCCTAGCGGATTCGCATCCGTCGAGGTGGGCGCTACGTCTCCTGGCGCAGATCCAGCCGCATCACGGTGAGCGGCGTCCCCGCCATGGTCCGCCAATCTCGTTCCGGCACATGGACGAAACCGATCCGGTCGTAGATGCGGCGGGCATCGGCCATGGTCGGCATGGTGGTGAGGACGACGCCCGCGCGGCCCTCGGCCCGCGCGATCTCGACCACCCGATCGATCAGCGCCGAGCCCACGCCGAGGCCGCGCGCCCGCTTCGCCACGGCCAGCATGCGGAACTCCAGTTCGCCCGGCCGGGCGATATCGGCGAACGGCGTTCCCGGCCGGGCCACCGTCACCGACCCGAGCAGCTCGTCCCCCCGCACCGCCACCAGCACCTCCGCCGCGGCGGCCCGCGTCGCGGTATCCGCGAGCTCCGCCACGTAATCACTGCGCGAATTCACATGCCCCTCCCCCACATACACCTCGACCGTCAACGCCCCGACGGCCGCGAACTCCCCCGCCCGCGCCTCCCGGATCTCCACACCCATACCGCCTCCATCCGACCCAGCACTGGACATTCGATCACGGGGAACTGACGGCGGCAGTGCGCGAGTGGCGACCGCCACCGGTTCCCCATGATCTTGCTCACCCCCCGACGGCGTCGGGTCCGCCCTCCAGGAGCCGCCGGAAGCCATCCTCGTCGAGAATCGGTACCCCCAATTCCTCGGCCTTGGCCGCTTTCGATCCGGGCGCGTCGCCGATGACGACGAAGGCGGTCTTCTTCGACACCGAACTGGCCGCCTTCCCGCCGCGCACGATGACCGCCTCCTTGGCCCCGTCGCGCGTGAACCCTTGCAGCGAACCGGTCACCACGATCGACAGCCCCTCCAGATTGCGCTCGATGGACTCGTCGCGCTCATCCTCCATGCGCACGCCCGCGGCCCGCCATTTGTCGACAATGGCCCGATGCCAGTCGACGGTGAACCACTCCGCCACCGCGGCGGCGATGGTCGGCCCGACACCGTCGGTGGCGGCGAGTTCCTCGACGGTGGCGGCGTCGATGCGCTCCATGCTCCAGAATTCCGAGGCCAGCGCCCGCGCGGCGGTCGGCCCGACATGCCGGATGGACAGGCCCACCAGCACCCGCCACAGCGGGCGGTCCTTGGCGGCCGCCAGATTGTCGAGCAGCTTCCTGCCGTTCGCCGAGAGCGTGCCGTTCTTGGTGGTGAACAGCTTGGTGGTGAGCAGCTTGTCCTCGTCGAGATCGAACAGGTCGCCCTCGTCGGCGATGGCTCCCGATTCGAGCAGGTCGACGGCGGCCTCGTAGCCGAGCGCTTCGATATCGAACGCGCCCCGGCCCGCCACGTGGAAGACCCGTTCCCGCAGCTGCGCCGGGCAGTACTGCTGGTTGGGGCAGCGGATATCGGCGTCGCCCTCCTTCTCCGGGGCGAGTTCGGTACCGCACTCCGGACACCGGGTGGGCATGACGAATTCGCGTTCGCTGCCGTCGCGCATGTCCACCACCGGGCCGAGCACCTCGGGGATCACGTCACCGGCCTTGCGGATGGTGACGGTGTCGCCGATGAGCACGCCCTTGCGCCGCACCTCGGCGGCATTGTGCAGGGTGGCCATGGCGACGGTGGAGCCCGCGACCGTCACCGGCTCCATGACCGCGAACGGGGTAACGCGGCCGGTGCGGCCCACATTCACCTGGATGTCCAGCAGTGTGGTGGTGGCCTCCTCGGGCGGGTACTTGTACGCGATGGCCCAGCGCGGGGCCCGCGAGGTCGCGCCGAGGCGGCGTTGCAGCGCGAACTCGTCGACCTTGACGACCTGGCCGTCGATCTCGTGCTCGATGTCGTGGCGGTGCTCACCCCAGTACGCGACGCGCTCGAGTACCGCGTCCGCACCCCGCAACAACACGGTGTGCGCGGAGACCGGCAGGCCCCAGGCGGACAGCGCCCGGTACGCCTCGTGCTGGGATTCCGGCGACCAGCCGTCCAGGCGGCCGAAGCCGTGGCAGATCATGCGCAGCCGCCGCCGCGCGGTCACCGCCGGATCCTTCTGCCGCAGCGATCCGGCCGCGGTATTGCGCGGATTCGCGTACGGCGGTTTGCCTTCCGCCACGATCGCGGCATTGAGGTGGGCGAAGTCCTCGAGCGTCATATACGCCTCGCCGCGCACCTCGAGCAGTTTCGGCACCGGGAATTCGTCGCTGGGCGTGAGCACGTGCGGGATGTCGTCGATGGTGCGCGCGTTGAGCGTGACGTCCTCCCCGGTGCGTCCGTCACCCCGGGTCGCGCCGCGGACCAGCCGCCCGTCCTCGTAGACCAGATTGAGAGCGACGCCGTCGATCTTGACCTCACACACGTACTGGATGTCCGGCCCGGTCTCGGCCTCCACCCGCGCGATCCACTGCCGCATCTCCTCGTCGTTGAACACATTGTCCAGCGAGTACATTCGCTCGAGATGGTCCACCGGCGCGAACTCGGTGGTGAATCCCCCGCCCACCAGCTGCGTCGGCGAATCCGGCGTCCGCAGATCCGGATGCGCCTCCTCCAGCGCCTCGAGCCGCTGGAACAGCGTGTCGAACTCCCCATCCGAGATGATCGGCGCGTCCCGCACGTAATAGCGGAACTGATGGTCGCGAACCTCCTCCGCCAGTCGCTGCCACTCCACGCGCTCGTCCCCGCTCGCCGGGGTGATCTCGATTCCCGATTCGCTCACACAGGCACCCTATCGGAGCCCACCGACACTCAGGCGCGACATTCCCGCACGTCGCGCGGGTATCACCACCAAGTCGCGACCGGTCGGTGCTGTCTCGCACCAGCGGATTTCGGACACTGTGCGGCGGGAACAGCGCCACGCCTACGGCGGTTGCAGAGCGTATGGATATCGAGACCGCCGTCACATTCGCCCGCGAGCACAGCCGGTCGGTACTGGCCACGATTCGCAAGGACACGCGGCCGCAGCTGTCCAATGTCACGCACTGGGTGGCGGAGGACGGGATCATTCGGATCTCGATCACGGCCGATCGGGCCAAGTATCACAATCTGCGGCGGGAGCCGTGGGCGGCGTTGCATGTGACCAGCGAGGACTTCTGGTCGTACGCGGTGCTGGAGGGGAAGGCGGAGCTGTCGCCGGTGGCGGCCGAGGAGGGCGATGCGACGGTGGAGGAATTGATCGCCTACTACCGCGCGCTCAGCGGGGAGCATCCGGATTGGGACGACTATCGGCGGGCCATGGTGGCCGACCGCCGCGTCGTCGTGCGGATCACGACGACGCGGGCGTACGGCATGCTCGGCTGAATCGCCGCTGGCTCACACAGATTCGGGCGTCCAGGCGTCCGGGTCGAGTTCGGGCAGGGTCTCGCCGGTTTCCAGCAGGGCCTTCAGGTTGGTGAGGATGCCGGGCCAGCCGTGGCTGATGGCCTCGAGCAGGCCGCTGCCGTCGTCGAACCCGTCGTGCACGACGGTGAGTTTGACCAGTGCGCCGACCGGTTCGAGTTCGAAGGTCACCTTGGAGCGGGTCTCGTTCGCCCATGCGTCGATGGTGTCCTGGTCGAGCCCGAACTCCTTGCCGTACTCGGGGCCGAAGGAGTGCCAGGTGTAGGACAGCCGGGTGTAGGGCTGCGCCTCCAGCACCACCTGCTCGGGAGCCTTGCTCGTCCACTCACGTTCGTGCCAGACCATTTCCGAGCCCGGCTGCCAGTCGGTGTCGAAGCTCGCGCCCCAGTAGCGCTTGGTGAAGGCCGGTTCGGTGAGGGCCTGCCACAGCTTCTCCGGGGTGGTCTTGATGTAGGTGGCGTAGACGAATTCGTTGCTGCCCATGGTGCTCTCCAATGCGGTCTTGAGGTCGGCGAGTGCGTGCACCCGCCCGCGGTCGTAGCGGTTGATCCAGCGGTCGGCGATGGCGTTGACGGGCGCGGCGTTCAGGTAGTGCAGTTTCTCCCGGCCGTGGCGGCGGGTGGTCACCAGATTGGCGGCCTCCAGCACGGCCAGATGCTTGCTGACCGCCTGCCGGGACATGTCGAGCCCGGCGCACAACTCGCGCAGCGTTTGACCGGTGCGGTCGTTCAGGCTGTCGAGCAGGCGGCGGCGACTCGCGTCGGCCAGTGCCTTGAACACCTCGTCCACGCCATCTCCTCAATAGGCAACTCCTTGGTTGCACA
This sequence comes from Nocardia sp. CC201C, assembly GCF_030010695.1. Taxonomy (NCBI): domain Bacteria; kingdom Bacillati; phylum Actinomycetota; class Actinomycetes; order Mycobacteriales; family Nocardiaceae; genus Nocardia; species Nocardia sp. CC201C. The sequence goes on along the minus strand of NZ_JASCXP010000046.1, from coordinate 14,885 downwards.
TTAGACCATAGGCAACCTATTGGTTGCATGTCAAGGGTTGCGACGAGACCCCCCGCTCGCGCATTCCGGCAGCGCCCGGCAGGATGGCGAGCGTGTTGCGCAGCTTCCAGGTGTCGAATCACAGATCCCTCGCCGAACCGCAGGAATTGCGGCTCACCCGCGGTAGCGGACCGGTCGCGGTTCCGGTCACCGCGGTGCACGGCGGGGCCGCCACCGGCAAGACCTCGCTCGTCGACGCGCTGTGGCATATGCGCGACGCGGTGCTGAACTCCGTCACCGGCTGGGATCCCTTCGCCGGACCCGTCCGCAACCCGCATCTCGGATTCCCGGACCGCCCTTCGGAATTCGTGGTCAACTTCGTGGCCGAGGGCTGCCCGTACACCTACGGATTCCGGCTCGACAACGCCGACGTGACGGCCGAGTGGTTGCACACGCACCCGCACAACCGCAAGCGCATCGTCTTCGAACGCACCGGAACCGATATCCGCGTCGGCCCCATGTTCGAGGCCGCCCGCTACGGCATCGGCGCCCTGGTGCCGCTGGTGCGCCCGAATGCCTTGCTGCTCAGCCTGTCCGGGCAGATGTACGCCGAAGCACTGGTCCCCGCCTACCGCTGGTTCCAGTCACTGCTGGAAGTCCAACGCGGGCAGCATGATCCGCAGGCCATCGCGCACCGCCTGGGCAGTCACATCTCCCGCTCCACCGACCACGCCGCCCGCCTGCTCACGCTGCTGCGCTCCGCGGATCTCGGCATCACCGATCTGCTCATCCCCGAGAACGACCCCATGTACGCCGACTATCTGCGCGAGCTGGACAGCGATATCGCCACCACCGCGAAGGAGATCGACGCCGCCACCACCTCCCCCGCCCGCGCCGAGGTGCTGCTGCGCGATCACGGATTGACCGTCACGGTGCTGCATCGCGAACTCACCGCCCTCTACGCCGCCCGCGACGCCCTCTACGCCCGCATGGTGGCCCGCCGCGGCGTCGGCCTCGAACTGGTGCACGACGGCATCGACACCCCCTTCGGCATCACCGAGGAGTCCACCGCCACCCTGGCCCTGCTCCGCCTGCTCCCCCCGATCCTCGACACCCTCGACTCCGGCGGCGTCCTGGCCGTCGACGATATCGACGCCCACCTCACCCCCGACGCCACCGACCGCCTCATCCAGCTCTTCCAGAACCCCGAAACCAACACCCACGGCGCCCAACTGGTCTTCACCACCCCCAACCGCACCCTCATCGACCGCGGCAACGGCCGGTCCCAAGCCAAACGCACCACGGTCTGGCAGTTGCGCCGCACCCCCGAGGGCACCAGCGAACTCACGGCACACTGAGGCACCGCCGGGCCGCGCAATAGCATGGAAGGCATGTTGGAATTCGCCTTCCTTGTGATGATCGTCGGTTCTCTGGTGGCGGTGGTGATGCTCTACCGGCGCGGACGGCAGGGGAAGCCGATGACGGGGGCCGAGAACGGGACGCTGTATGTGACCGGGGTGAGTCCGCGACCGGATGTGCCCGGGGATCAGTACGTGACGATCAGCGGCAATATCTCCGGGCCGTCGGTGGTGGCGCACGAGACGTACGGGCGGTTCGCGTGGGATGTGAAGCAGTGGCCGTCGGTGGGCGATCAGATTCCGGTGGCGTATCCGCCGGGGAAACCGGACAACTGGCAGATCCAGCATCCGGGATCGCGGCCGTACTTCGGGTCCTGAGCGCGGATGGCCCGGCACCGGGCCGGGACCCCCAGGGGGACGGTGACGTCAGTCGAAACTCAGGGCTTCCGGTTCGTCGGAGAAGGCGCGGGCGCATTCGGCGGACAGTTCCAGCGCCCTGCGGGCCCAGGTCAACGGTGCTCCGGACAGGCCGCAGGCGGGGCTGACCAGGATGTGGGTGGCGAGCAGGCGGCGGGGTAGGCCGAGGCGATCCAGCAGGCGGACGGCGGGTTCGGCGATCTCGCGCCAGGTGGTCGGGGTGGCGGGGGCGGTGGTGGGGATCAGGCCGAGGGCCAGGTGGCGACCGGTGTCGAGGAGTTCGCCGATACTGTCGAGATCGCGGGTACCGATGACGGACAGGTCGAAGCCGACCGCGGCAGCGGTGGTTCGGCGCAGGAACCCCAGCGGTGGGCGGGCGTCGCAGCTGTGGATCAGGACCGGGGCGGGCTGGGCTGCGATCACGGTGTCGAGGATGTGCTGGGCCTCCGGGGCGGGCAGGGCGCGCACGGTGTTCATGACGCTGGCACCGCGCAGGGAACCCTCCAGCACCGCCGTCAGCGACGGTTCGTCGAGTTGGACGACGACGTTCGCGCCCAGGCGTTTGCCCACCTCCGCGACATGGCCCGCGAGCCCCTCCGCGAGGGACTCCGAAAGGTCGCGCAGGGCACCGGAATCGGTGAGCACGCGATGCCCGACGGGGAGTTCGACCTGGGCGGCGAGGGTCAGGGGGCCGGTCGCCTGCACCTTGACCGTGCGCCCGGCGCCCGCCAGACCGGCTGTCTCCCAAGCTTCTTCGAGGGCGTCGAGATCGGTGCGCAGCAGATCACGGGCCCGGCGGGCCACCGCGCCCGGCCGTGCGGCCAGCCGGTAGCCCCGGGGCGTGCTGTCGAAGGCCATATCCACCAGCAGCGCCGAGGCGCGGCCGGTCATATCCGCGCCCACGCCGCGCGCGGGCAACTCGACCAGATGCGGGAGATCGCCGAGTTCGCCGACGACGGTCGCCGTGGACTCTCGGATATCGGTCCCGGGCCACGAGCCCACCCCGGTGGCGATACCACCCCGGAGCCGCACCGGCTCGCCCGCTCCGCCGTCACCCACGTCGGTTACTCCGTCTCTCGCGACCGTGCACCGGCACACGCGCTGCTCACACCGTGGCGTCCGACGCCAATTCCGTCGCGTACGAATGCCGTTCGCGCTCGGTGCCGCTGATGGTCCCGCTGCCGAGCACCTGATCACCGTGGTCGGCGTCCGGGCGGTACAGCACCACGGCCTGGCCGCGGGCGACACCGGTGAGGGGCTGGCGCAGGCGGACCACCAGGCCGCCGTCGGCGGGTTCGGCGACCGCCGGTGCGGTGCCGCCGTGCGCGCGCACCTGGGCCACGCACTCGATCGGACCATCGGGGGCCTCGCCGGAGGTCCAGATGGCGCGGTCGGCGAGCACCGTCCACACCTCGAGGTCGGCGGCGGAGCCGACGCGCACGGTCCCGGTCTCCGGGTCGATATCGGTGACGTAGCGCGGCTTGCCGTCGGCGGCCGGGCCGGGCAGGCCCAGGCCCTTGCGCTGGCCGATGGTGAAGCCGTGCACGCCTTCGTGATCGGCGAGCTTGGTGCCGTCGGCATCGAGGACGGCACCGGGCCGGACACCGATCTTCGCGCCCAGGAACGCGCGGGTGTCACCGGAGGGGATGAAGCAGATGTCGTGGCTGTCGGGCTTGTTCGCCACGGCGAGGCCGCGCGAAGCGGCCTCCTCGCGGATCAGCGGCTTGGGGGTGTCGCCCACCGGGAACATGGCCCGCGCGAGCTGCTCGGCGGTCAGTACCGCCAATACGTAGGACTGGTCCTTGTCGGCGTCCACAGCGCGACGCAGCACCCCGTCGGCGAGGCGCGCGTAGTGCCCGGTGACCACGGCGTCGAAGCCGAGCGCCACCGCGCGATCGGCCAGCGCCGAGAACTTGATCTTCTCATTGCAGCGCAGGCACGGATTGGGGGTTTCCCCGGCGGCATAGGACGCGACGAAGTCGTCGATCACGTCCTCCTTGAACCGATCGGCGAAATCCCAGACGTAGAACGGGATTCCGAGCACGTCGGCGGCGCGGCGCGCATCCCCGGCGTCCTCCTTGGAGCAGCAGCCGCGCGATCCGGTGCGCAGCGTCCCCGGTGCGGTCGACAGCGCCAGGTGCACGCCCACGACCTCGTGTCCGGCGTCGACGGCGCGGGCGGCGGCCACCGCCGAGTCCACGCCACCGCTCATGGCGGCCAGTACACGCATTGCTAGTAGCCTCCCTTCGCATGCGGGGTGGAACCGACGCTCGCCAGTCCGGCGGCCTTGGCCCGCTCCACCACCTGCGGCAGCGCCGCCAATACGGCGTCCACATCGGTATCGGTCGAGTCGTGGCCCAGCGAGAAGCGCAGCGAACCGCGCGCCAGCGCCGGTTCCACGCCCATGGCGAGCAGCACGTGGCTCGGTCCGGCCACGCCCGCGTTGCAGGCCGACCCGGTCGAGCATTCGATTCCGGCCGCGTCCAACAGCATCAACAGTGAATCACCCTCGCAGCCGGGGAAGGTGAAGTGCACATTGCCGGGCAGCCGCCGCTCCCCCGTCGCGCCGTTGAGCACCGCATCGGGGACCAGCTCCCGCACACCGGCGATGAGACGATCGCTCAGCCGCGTCAATTCGACGGTGCGCGAGGCCATCCCGCGCACGGTCTCGCGCAGTGCGGCGGCCAGGCCGACGGCCGCGGGCACATCCGAGGTTCCCGAGCGCAGATCGCGTTCGTGGCCGCCGCCGTGCACGATCGGCACGCACGGCACGGTGCGGCCCAGCAGCAGCACGCCGACGCCGTGCGGCCCGCCGACCTTGTGGCCGGCGACACTGGCCGCCGACAGCCCGCTGGCCGCGAAGTCCACCGGCAGCTGCGCCGCGGCCTGCACCGCGTCGCTGTGCATGGGAACGTCGAATTCCTGTGCCACCGCGGACAGTTCGGCGATCGGCTGGATGGTGCCGACCTCGTTGTTGGCCCACATGACGCTGACCAGCGCCGCGTCGTCGGCGTAGGCTTCCAGCGCGGCGCGCAGCGTGCGCGGCGAGACGACTCCGTCGGCGTCCACCTCCAGCCACGTCACCTCCGCGCCCTCGTGCTGCTCCAGCCATTCGACGGCGTCCAACACGGCATGGTGTTCGACGGCGCTCACCAGAATCCGGTTGCGCCGTGGCTCGGCGTCACGCCGTGCCCGGTAGATCCCTTTGACGGCGAGATTGTCGCTCTCGGTCCCCCCGGAGGTGAAGATCACCTCCGAGGGCCGCGCCCCCAGATTCGCCGCGATCGACTCCCGCGCCTCCTCCAGCAGTCGCCGCGCCGCCCGCCCGGACCCGTGCAGCGACGACGCGTTCCCCGCCGTTCCCAGGACAGCCGTCATCGCCTCGACGGCGACCGGGAACATGGGTGTCGTGGCCGCGTGATCGAGGTAGACCGTCTGGGCACCGACCGGACCCGGGAAAGCCGACTTCATGACCAAACAAGGATAGCCGTCGACCGCACGCCGATATTCCCGGCGTCGCCGCCCGGCGGTGATAAGCGGACCGCAAGGTGGGTATCGGCCAGATGAGGGCCCGCCGTCGCGCCCATCGCGACATCAAGTCCAACCGAACGGGGACGAGTCAATGGATACCAGGACTGTGCGGATCGACGAGGACATCGCGGTGGCGGTGTACCGGTTCCCGACCGAGCAGATCGAGGCCGATGGGACGCTGGAGTGGGATTGGACCACCGCGGTGGTGGTGCGGGTCGGCGCGGGCGGTGAGTTCGGGCTGGGTTGGACCTATGGGTCGCCCGCTACCGCGGAGGTCGTGTCGGTGCATCTGGCCCCGCACCTCGGCAACGAATCGCCGTTCGACATCGCCGGCTGCTGGGCGACCATGCACCGCGCCTGCCGCAATATCGGGTCGAAGGGGATCGCCGCGCTGGCGATCAGCGCGGTCGACATCGCGCTGTGGGACCTGAAGGCCCGGCTGCTGGAGGTCCCGCTGGCCGCGCTGCTCGGTGCGACGCGGGAACGGGTGCCGGTGTACGGGTCGGGCGGATTCGTCAATCTGCACGAGGATCAACTGAGCGAACAGGTCGGCGGGTGGCTGGCTGCGGGCTGCCGGGCCGTCAAGATCAAGATCGGTGCGGGACGCGGCGACTGTATCGAGCGCGATCTGGAACGGGTGCAGCAGGTACGCAAGCTGACCGGCCCCGACGTGCGCATCATGGTCGACGCCAACGGCGGCTACACCCGGGGCCAGGCGCGGCGCGTGGGCCAGGAACTGGACCGGCTCGGCGTGGTGTGGTTCGAGGAGCCGGTGACCAGCGACGACCGCACCGGTCTCGCGGCGGTGCGGGACGCGGTCCAGTGCGATGTGGCCGCCGGTGAGTACGTCTACGACGGCTACGACGCGGCCGCGCTGGTGGACGCGGTGGACTGCCTGCAACTCGATGTCACCCGCTGCGGTGGCTACACCGGCTTCCTGCGCGGTGCGGCCGTGGCGGGCGCGCACGGATTGGATGTGTCGGCGCACTGCGCGCCGTCGCTGCACGCCCCGATCGCGGGGGCCGTGACCGACCTGCGTCATATCGAGTGGTTCATCGACCACGTCCGTCTGGAACCGCTGCTGGTGGACGGCGTGCCCGAGGTGTCGGACGGCGAACTGGCGGTACCCCTGGACGAGCCCGGCCACGGCATGCGGATCGCCGCGGCGGCGGCCGACTACCGGCTGCGGTGACTGCCGCACCCGGCGTTTGACTCCGCGACCGCCGGGCATCTCGGCGGTGAGGCTCGCGCACCCGAATGACCGGAATGCCCGATGCATGGTCGACGCGCGTGGAGCGCCGACATATGGGCGGACGCGCACCGCAGCGCCCGAGACCTACGCGGGCGCGAGCCGGTGCGCCCCACGGCGCTGCCGGACCGTGCGGGCACGCGCTGCCCGGACTGTGGGGCTGTGCGTCGTCGGCCGAGACATCCCGATCCCGAGGAGGAGACCCCATGAACGACAAGCGTTCTCGCGTCGTGGTGATCACCGGTGCCAGCGCCGGAGTGGGGCGTGCCTGCGCCCGCGCCTTCGGTGCGCGTGGCGACAAGGTGGCACTGCTCGCTCGAGGTGAGCGCGGGCTCGCCGCCGCGGCGGAGGAGGTGCGCGCCCGGGGCGGCACCCCGCTGACCGTACCGGTCGACGTGGCCGATCCCGATGCCGTCGAGGTGGCGGCGGAGCGGGTGGAATCCGAACTCGGGCCGATCGACATCTGGGTCAACAATGCCTTCGCCGCCCTGTTCGCACCCTTCGAGCAGATCTCGCCCGCGGAGTTCCGCCGGGTCACCGAGGTCACCTATCTGGGCTACGTCTACGGCACCCGCTCCGCGCTGGCGCGCATGCAGCAGCGCGGCCGGGGGACGATCGTCCAGGTCGGCTCGGCGCTGGCCTATCGGGGGATTCCGCTGCAATCGGCCTACTGCGGGGCCAAGCACGCCATTCAGGGCTTCAACGAATCACTGCGCTGCGAACTGCTGCACCAGGGCAGCCCGGTACACGTGACCATGGTGCAGCTCCCGGCGCTCAATACCCCGCAGTTCGATTGGGGCCTGACCCGCATGCCGCGCAAGGCGCAGCCGGTGCCGCCCATCTACCAGCCGGAAGTGGCGGCCGACGCCATCGTCCACGCCGCCGACCATCCGGGCCGACGCGAGTACTGGGTCGGCGCGAGCACCGTGGGCACCCTGCTGGGCAACAAGATCATTCCCGGCCTGCTGGACCGCTACCTCGGCCGCACCGGCTACGCCTCCCAGCAGACCTCCGAGCCCGAGAACCCGGACCGGCGCGCGAATCTGTGGGAGCCACTGGACGACGAGAACGGCGAGGATTACGGCGCGCACGGCCGATTCGACCGCTGCTCCCACGACGACAGCCCGCAGGTGTGGTTCTCCCGGCACCACCGCTCCCTCGCGGCCGCGGCACTGACCGCCACCGCCGGTATCGGCGCGCTCGCCTGGGGTCTGGCCCGTCGGTGAGCCCGCGGCGCGACCGGGTTGCCCTCGACGGCAATCCCCCCGCGAGTGACGACCGGAAGGAGGCGGGCTTGCCCTCACCCATCGAGGACTACGCGCTGCTCGGCGATTTGCAGACGGCCGCGCTGGTGGCCAAGGACGGCAGTATCGACTGGCTGTGCGTGCCGCGATTCGACTCTCCGGCCTGTTTCGCGGCGCTGTTGGACACTCCGGAGGCGGGCCGCTGGCAGTTGGCCCCCGCCGCGGGCGGCAGCGCCACCCGGCGCTCGTATCGCGATGATTCGTTGGTGCTGGACAGCGAATGGCACACCCCGGACGGGGTGGTGCGGGTGGTGGACTGTATGCCGCCGCGCGGATCGGCCATCGATGTGGTGCGGGTCGTCGAGGGGGTTTCGGGCCGGGTGCCCATGCGCATGGATCTGCGGTTGCGCTTCGACTGCTGGCTGCGCGACGCCGCCTTCACCCTCCAGGCGCTGCTGGGCACCGGATTCGTGGACGAGGCGCGGGCGTGGCGGGAATGGCTGGTGCGGGCGGTCGCGGGCGATCCGGGGGAACTACAGATCATGTACGGCTTGGACGGCAGTCGGCGGCTGCCGGAGCAGCGGCTGCCCTGGCTGTCCGGATACGAGGGTTCGGCGCCGGTGCGGATCGGCAATGCCGCGGTGCACCAGAAGCAGCTGGACGTGTGGGGCGAGGTCCTCGACGGCCTGCACCTGGCCCGCGACGCCGGACTCCCGGCCACCGACGTGGCCTGGGATGTGCAGCGGGCGCTGCTGGACTATCTGGAGGGCCATTGGACCGACCCGGACAACGGCCTGTGGGAAATGCGCGGTCCGCGTAGGCATTTCGTACATTCCAAGGTGATGGCATGGGCCGGTCTGGACCGCGCCGTGCACACCGTCACCGCACACGGCCTCGACGGTCCGGTCGACCATTGGCGGGCGGTGCGCGACCGCATCCACCGGGAGGTGTGCGCGCACGGGTACGACCCCGAACGCAACACCTTCACCCAGTTCTACGGTTCCCGAGGGGTGGACGCGGCGCTGCTGCTGCTCCCCCGCGTCGGCTTCCTGCCCTGGCATGACCCGCGCGTGCACGGCACCGTGGACGCGGTGCGGAAAGAGCTGTGCGAGAACGGATTCGTCCGGCGCTACGACCCGTATGCGGACGGCGGGGTGGACGGTCTGCCCGGCGGTGAGGGGGTCTTCCTGGCCTGTAGTTTCTGGCTGGCCGACGCCCTGCACGGCATCGGCCGCGCCGAGCAGGCGCGCGAACTGTTCGGCCGCCTGCTCGACCTGCGCAATGACGTCGGCCTGCTCAGTGAGGAATACGATCCGGCCACCGGCCGCCACCTGGGCAACACCCCGCAGGCGTTCAGCATGGTGGGCTTGGTCAATACCGCCCGCGAACTCACCGGCTCCTCGGTGGAAACCTCCGCCGCGCACCACGAACAGCATCTCGGCGACCGCGCGCACACCTGAGCCGGGCGGCCGCTCCGGTCGCCCGGTCGGATCAGCACCGGCTCAGTGCCGGCTCAGGGTCGCATCTCCTGCGCCTTGGTCTTCGCCCCCTGCCACATGAGATGCCACGCCCCCGGATCGCCGCGCAGGATGGCCGCCGCCGTATCCTTCATCTGCTCGAAGGTCGCATGTGGCGGAATGGGCGGCACCTCCGGATCGCAGCGCACGTCGATCACGGTGGGCCGGTCGGCGGCCAGGGCGCTCTCCCAGGCTCCGGCGAGTTCGTCGGGGTCGTCCACCGCCACCGCGCCGAGACCCATGCAGCGGGCCAGATCGGCGTAGGAGACCTCCGGAATGGTCTGGGACTCCTCGAATTTCGGCGCACCGCCCATGGCGCGCAACTCCCAGGTGACCTGGTTGAGGTCATTGTTGTGGAAGACGCACACGACCAGGCGGGGATCGGACCACTCCTGCCGGTAGCGGGCGATGGTGAGCAGTTCGGCCAACCCGTTCATCTGCATGGCCCCGTCACCGACGAGCGCGACGACGGGGCGGTCCGGATGGGCAAACTTCGCGCCGATGGCGTACGGCACCCCCGGCCCCATGGTGGCCAGGGTGCCCGACAGCGATCCGCGCATCTGGCCGCGGAAGCGCAGGCAACGCGCGTACCAGTTGGTCGACGAACCGGAGTCGGCGGTGACGATGGCATTGTCCGGAATGCGTTGCGACAGTTCCCACACCACCCGCATGGGGTTCACTGGTTTGGCCTCGAGCATGGACTGGTGTTCCACGGTGCGCCACCAGTCGGCGACATTGTTCTCCACGGTCTCCCGCCAGGACCGGTCCTGTTGGCGGCGCAGCAGCGGAATCAGCTCCCGCAGTGTGGCTTTCGCATCACCGACCAGATTCACCTCGGTCGGATAACGCATGCCGATCAGGGTGCCGTCCACATCGATCTGCACCCCGCGGGCCTGCCCGAACTCGGGCATGAACTGGGTGTAGGGGAAGTTCGAGCCGACGATGAGCAGCGTGTCGCAGTCGCGCATCAGCTCGTAGCTCGGCCTGCTGCCCAGCAGTCCGATCGGACCGGTGACGAAAGGCAGATCATCGGGCAGCACATCCTTGCCCAGCAGCGCCTTGGCCACCCCGGCCCCGGTGATGTCGGCGACCTCGAGCACCTCCGTCGCCGCGTCCCGCGCACCCTGACCGATCAGCAGGGCCACCTTCTCCCCCGCGTTGAGCACCTCGGCTGCGCGCTCGATCTCCGCACGCGCCGGGGTGACGACCGCCGCCATCCGGCCCGGCGGGCTCGACGGCACCTGCTTGAACTCGTGCTGCGGCGGCTCATAGGTCTCCTCCTGCAGATCGGCGGGGATGATCACCGCCGTCGGCGCGCGGCGGGTGAGCGCGGTGCGGAAGGCGCGATCCAGCGCATTGGGCAGCTGGCTGGACACATTCACCTCGACCAGATACTCCGAGGCAACATCCTTGAACAGCGATTGCAGGTCCACCTCCTGCTGGTAGCTGCCGCCCATGGCGCTGCGCGCGGTCTGCCCGACGATGGCGACCACCGGCACATGGTCGAGTTTGGCGTCGTAGAGGCCGTTGAGCAGATGGATCGCGCCCGGTCCGGAGGTCGCCACGCACACACCCACCCGGCCGCTGAATTTGGCGTACCCGGTGGCCTCGAAGGCGGACATCTCCTCGTGCCGGGCCTGCACGAAGCGCGGCTGGTTATCGGCCCGGCCGAAGGCTGCGACCAGCCCGTTGATGCCGTCGCCCGGGTAGCCGAACACGGTCTCGACGCCCCATTCCCGCAACCGCTGTAGTACGTAATCCGAAACCTCCATGGACATGGCTCCTCCTCGTCGTCGTGTATCCCGCCGCTGTCGGCGTGCTACCCGCTGTGGAGCCGATCAATCGCGGGCGGCCGATGCGGCTCCGTGTGCGACGCCGCACAGCGGGTAACCGGCCCGCGTGGAGCAGCTACGGGAGGAGGAGTCCAGATGACAGGGATGGACGGCGGCAGCGACGGCGCGCGGGATCGCTCGGATGCGCCCGCGATCGACCTGTGGGCGCTGGAACGCGATCTGCGGGCGGCCGTACAGGGTGAGGTGCGCTTCGATTCCGGCTCCCGGGCAACGTATTCCACCGACGCCTCGAACTACCGGCGGGTGCCGCTGGGGGTGGTGCTGCCGCGTACGCCCGAGGACGCCGTGGCCGCGGTGGCGGTGTGCCGGGCCCACGACGCGCCGGTGCTGTCGCGTGGCGGCGGCACCAGCCTGGCCGGTCAGTGCTGCAATGCCGGTGTCGTGCTGGACTGGAGCAAATTCTGTGACCGGGTGCTCACGGTGGACCCCGAGGCGCGCACCGCCGTGGTCGAACCGGGTATCGCGCTGGACGTGCTCAACGACCGGCTGGCTGAGTACGACCTGATGGTGGGTCCACGCCCGTCGACGCATGTCAGCTGCACCATCGGCGGCATGATCGGCAACAACTCCTGCGGATCCACCGCGCAGGAGTACGGAAAGATGGCCGACTCGGTGCGGCGGCTGGAAATCCTCACCTACGACGGAACCCGCGCCTGGGTGGGCGCGACCAGCGACGCGCAGTACGCGGAGCTGGTCGAACACGGCGGGAAGCTGGGTGAGATCGTGCGGCGGCTGCGCGACATCCGCGACCGCTACGCCGAGGACATCCGGGCCCGCTATCCCGATATTCCGCGCCGGGTGTCCGGCTACAACCTGGACGCGTTGCTGCCGGAGCGGGGCTTCCACCTGGCGCGGCTGCTGGTGGGCAGTGAGAGCACCCTGGTGACGGTGTTGCGGGCCGAGATCGAGCTGGTGCCCCGGCCCGGAGCGGTCGCACTCGCGGTACTGGGCTATCCCGATATCGTCACCGCCGCCGACGCGGTGCCGCACGTCCTGACCCACGAGCCGTCGGCGCTGGAGGCGATCGACGATCGGCTGGTGAATCTGGAGAGCACCCGCCACCTGGCCGACCAGGCCATACGGCAGCTGCCCGACGGACACGGCTGGCTCATGGCGCAGTTCCAGGGCGCCGATCAGGACGCGGCGGACCGCGCGGCGCAGGCCATGATGGCGGGCGTGTGCGACCGCACCGGCGCCACCGCCGTGCTGCTCGACGATCCACACCACCAGGCCGAGGTGTGGGCCGCGCGCGAGGCCGGTCTCGGCGCCACCGCCTATCCGCCGGACGGACCGGAAACCCACGAGGGCTGGGAGGACGCCGCGGTGCCGCCCGACCGGCTCGGCGACTACCTGCGCGACTTCGAGGACCTGTTGCGGGAGTTCGGCTACCAATCCTCCTCGCTGTACGGCCATTTCGGACACGGTTGCGTGCACACCCGCATTCCCTTCGGGCTGCGCACCGCCGACGGGATCGCGCGCTATCGCCGATTCGTGGAACGTGCGGCACGTCTGGTCACCGACTACGGCGGATCACTGTCCGGCGAGCACGGTGACGGCCAGTCGAGGGGCGAACTGCTGCCGATCATGTTCGGGGACCGGCTGATCCACGCGTTCGGCGAACTCGAGGACGTCTTCGACCCCCGCGACCGGATGAATCCCGGCAAGGTCGTGCACCCCCGGCGCCTCGACCAGGACCTGCGCCAGGGCGTGGACTACCGCCCCTGGGAACCCGATACCCACTTCGCCTTTCCACACGACGACCACCGGTTCAGCGTGGCCGCGGGCCGCTGCGTGGGAGTCGGCAAGTGTCGCGGCCACCAGGGCGGGGTGATGTGCCCCAGCTACCGGGTGACCCGCGAGGAGGAGCACTCCACGCGCGGTCGGGCGCGGCTGCTGTTCGAGATGCTCAACGGCGACGTGATCACCGACGGCTGGCGCTCCGAGGAGGTGCACGACGCGCTCGATCTGTGCCTGGCCTGCAAGGGATGTCGCAGTGACTGCCCGGTCGACGTGGATATGGCGACCTACAAGGCCGAATTCCTCTCGCACTACCACCACAACCGGATTCGGCCCATGGCGCACTATTCGATGGGCTGGATACCGCTGTGGGCGCGACTGGCCACGGGGATGAGCGGATTCGCCAATGCGGTGGTCCAGCACCGGACGCTGGGGCAGTTCGTCAAACGCGCGGGCGGCCTGGCTCCGCAGCGCGGTATGCCGCGCTTCGCGGACACCCGCTTCACCACGACCTTCCCTGGGCTGGAGCAGCATTCGAGCGCCGAGCGCGGCAGCGTGTTGCTGTGGCCCGACACCTTCACCAACAATTTCGAGCCCGAGGTGGCCCGCGCCGCCGTCCGCGTCCTGAACGCGGCCGGATTCACCGTCCGGATTCCCACCCGGGCCGTCTGCTGCGGCCTGACCTGGATCTCCACCGGCCAACTCGCCACCGCGAAGTGCGTGCTGCGTCGCACGCTGCGGGCCCTGCGACCCGAGCTGCGCGCGGGCACCCCGGTGGTGGTGCTGGAACCCAGTTGCGCCGCCGTCTTCCGCTCCGACCTGCCCGAACTGCTGCACGGCGACGAGGACGCCCGTCGGCTGGCCGCGCAGACCCGCACCCTCGCCGAACTGCTCGCCGACCGTGCCCCCGATTGGCAACCGCCCCAACTGGATTCCCATACGGTCGTGCAACCCCACTGCCACCACCACGCCATCCTCGGCTTCGACCCGGATCGTGAACTGCTCGGCCGCTGCGGTCTCCACGCCGATGTGCTCGATGCCGGATGCTGCGGTCTGGCGGGCAATTTCGGCTTCGAACGCGGCCACTACGACGTCTCCGTGGCCTGCGCCGAGGACAAACTCATGCCCGCCGTCCGCGCCCAGCCTCCCGGCACCCTCGTCACCGCCGACGGTTTCAGCTGCCGCACCCAGATCCGCGAACTGGCCCCGGACACCGCGCCCGTGCACTCCGCACAGCTGCTGGCCCACGGCCTCGACCGGTCGAGCACCGCGGACGCACCGGACCGGGACACCGGTCCCGTCGTGCCGTAACCGAGAACAAGCTGGTGGGGGCGTTTGCCGGGCGATCCGGCGGGCATGTCCGGAACAGGACACTTGCTCAGCGTCGACGCGTCCGGGTCGTGATCCGGTGTTTCGTGCACCGGGCGCATGCCGGGCCGGAAAGGAGCACAGTCATGGCCGAGCAGCGGCTGCCCACGCTCATCGATCTGGACGACACCGATCTGACCCTGCGGAATCCGACCTACGACATCCGCAATCGCACCGTCATCGATCCGCAGGAGAACGAGGTCGGGGAGGTCGACGGGCTCATCATCGACGAGAACGAGCGGCGGGTGCGGTTCATTCGGATCGCATCCGGCGGGGTGCTCGGATTCGGGCAGACCAAGCGGCTGGTGCCGGTGGAGGCGATCGTCGGGATCGAGGGGAAGTCGGTGCACATCGACCGGACCCGACAGCAGGTCACCGACAGCCAGCCGTACGATCCGCCGCTCGTCGACGCCCCCACCTTCTACGAGGCGCTGTACGGACAGTACGGGTACACACCGTTCTGGGCGGCGGGGATGGGGCGCTACCCCACCCCGTGACCCGCGCCGCACCCACCGCTCACGCGGCGGTCGTCGCGGCCACGATCGCGTCGATGGGATGCGCGGCACGACGGTGCCGGGCGGTACTTCAGCCGAATTCAGCCGTACGCCACGCTCATCGCGGCCGGTGCCACC
>NZ_JASCXP010000045.1:0-27853 GCF_030010695.1 Nocardia sp. CC201C | reverse complement strand
CCAAACCCCGGGGGGTACCCGGGTTTTCCGCGATCGCACCGACTACTGGGCGACCAGTTCCGGAATCTCGGCGGCGCTGTCGTGACCACCCGTGCGCGGGTAGGTCGGGTACTCGATGCCCGAGATGTACTGCACCGTGCGCACCACCTGGCACGAGTAACCGAATTCGTTGTCGTACCACAGGTACAGGATCGCGGTGTCGCCGTCGACGATGGTGGCGTTGGCGTCCACGATGGAGGCCGCGCGCGAACCGATGAAATCGCTGGAGACCACATCGGTGGCGGCGGTGTAGTCCAGATTGCGGCTCAGCGGACCCGACAGCGACACCCGGCGCAGGTACTCCAGCACCTCCTCGCGCGTGGTCTCGCGCTGGAGCTGCAGGTTCAGGATCGCGACCGAGACGTCCGGGGTGGGCACGCGGATGGAATTGCCGGTGATCTTGGCCTTGAACTCCGGCATCGCCTTGGCCACCGCGGACGCCGCACCGGTCTCGGTGAGCACCAGGTTGAACGGCGCGGAACGACCGCGGCGGTCGGCCTTGTGGAAGTTGTCCAGCAGGTTCTGGTCGTTGGTGAACGAGTGCACGGTCTCCACGTGGCCGCGGACGATACCGAATTCGTCGTCCATGGCCTTGAGCGGCGGGACGATGGCATTGGTCGTGCACGAGGCACAGGACACGACGCGCTCCGACAGGTCCAGTCCGCGGTGGTTGACCCCGTGCACGATATTCGGCACATCGCCCTTGCCCGGTGCGGTGAGCAGCACCTTGGCGATGCCGGGGCGCAGATGCTGGGCCAGGCCCTGCCGGTCGCGCCACTTGCCGGTGTTGTCGATGAGGATCGCCTCGTCGATGCCGTAGGCGGTGTAGTCGATGGTGGTCGGGTCGTCGCTGTAGATGAACCTGATCACATTGCCGTTGGCGATGATCGCATCGTTCTCGGCGTCGACCTTGATCGTCCCGTTGAACTGCCCGTGCACCGAATCCCGCCGCAGCAGCGAGGCGCGCTTGGCCAGATCACCCTCGCCGCCCTTGCGCACCACCACGGCCCGCAGATTCAGCCCGTTGCCGGAGCCGGTCTTCTCGATCAGCAGTCGCGCCACCAGCCGCCCGATCCGCCCGAAGCCGTACAGCACCACATCCCGCGGCCCCTGCTCGGCCTTGTTGCCGTCGGTGACCTCGGCCAGCACGGCGGCCGTGAACTCGGCCACCGACCGCCCGCCGCCCTCGGCACGATAGGCCGTCACCAGCCGCCCGAGGTCGATCTTGCACGGCCCCAGATCCAGCCCGGCGAGCACCTCGAGGAACGGCAGCGTCTCCTCGATCGACAGCTCCTCCCCCTCGATCTGCCGCGCGAACCGATGCGTCCGCAGAATGCTGATCACCGACTTGTTCACCAGCGATCGGCTGTGCAGGAGAATGGTCACCCCCTTCTCCCGATACAGCTTCCCGATAATCGGAATCATCGCCTCCGCGGAAGCCTCGTGAGCGTTCCAGCGGTCAAGGTGCTCGGTAGTCAACACACGTCCTAGGGGTGTCCTCGATCAGTACGAAAATCGACTCTAGCCAGGCCCGCGGTATCACACGGGCCCGCCTTCCCCTTGTGAGGTTCAGCCCACGCACATGGCGGACCGGACGAACCGGTCCACGGCGGCGGTGAAGCCGTAGCCGGTGGTGTCGGTGATCGAGAGTGCGACGCTGTGGCTGCCGTCGGGGCTGCGCAGGGCGAGGGAGCCGAAGCCGTTGACGTAGCCGTTGTGGCCGTGGCCGTGGCAGCCGGGGGCGAGGCGGAATTCGTAGAGGCCCAGGCCGTAGCCGTAGGAACCGTTCACGTGCCGGAAGGCGCGCATCTCGGCCAGCAGATGCGGGGGCAGCAGGCGGCCGTCCAGCAGGCCGGTGAGGAAGGTGTGCAGGTCTTGGGTGGAGGAGACGATGCCGCCGGCCGCCCACACGTACGAGGGGTTCTGGTCGGTGACGTCGGTCAGGCCGCCGCCGTAGTCGTAGTAGCCGTGGGCGTGCGGGCCGAGAATGCCATCGAAGGTCTGCGGTACACCGGTGCCGAACATGAGCAGCGGCAGCGTGATCCGGGTGTAGATGTTCACGTGGTACGGCAGCCCTGACGCCCGCTCGATGAGCAGGCCCGCCACGATGTAGTTGGTGTTCGAGTAGGCCCACCCGCTGCCCGGCTCGAATTGCAGCGGCTTCTCCGTCGCCCACCGCACGAAATCGGGCGGCTGCCAGGTGCGCCGGATATCGCCGAGCGTGTCACCCACCATCGGCGGGTAGCCACCGCCACCGTTGAGATAGTCGAGCAGGCCGCTGGTCTGCGCGAGGACCATGCGCACGGTGATCCGGGGATCGACCCCGAATTCGGGCAGCCAGCGGCTCACGGGATCGTCCAACCCGATCCGGCCCTCGCCGACGAGCTGCAACAGCGCGGTCGCGGTGAACGTCTTGGTGATACTGCCGATGCGGAACCGCCCGCCGCTCGGCACCGGTTCCGGCCGCCCCAACCGCACCACCCCCGCGGACCCGTCCCACACTCCCGCGGGCGTGCGCACCTGCGCCTGCACCCCCGCCGCCCCATGCGCGACGATGTCCTCCAGCGCCCGCTGCCAGCCGCCGGGTTCGGCGACGGCGGACGTGTGCGCGGATCCCGCGCACAGCAGAGCGGCGGTGAAGACGAGCAGAACTCGACGCATTTCGCGCACAGTAATAGTCAGACCGCATCGAGTACGGTCAACACGCCCGACACACCCCCAACGACCGAAGGAGCATCCCCCATGCGCGCCCTGTTCCCGATATGCGTGCTGGCCGTCGCGGTCGTGGCGGTCAGCGGTTGCGCCGACTCCGATCCGGAACGCACCGAACTGACATTGACCGTCGCCGCTCCGGACAACCGCGACACCGCGCGCACGGTGACCCTGCGATGCTCACCCGATGTGGGCGGCGATCACCCCGCCGCGGACCGCGCCTGCGCCGAATTGGACGCCGTGGACGGCGACTTCGACGCACTGAACGTCAACCGGCAGGCCATCTGCACCCAGGAGTACGACCCGGTCGTCTACGCCGCCAGCGGCACCTGGCGCGGCCGAGCGGTCGCTTTCACCAAGACCTTCCCGAACGACTGCCACGGCAAGGGCGCGACCGGGAGCGTATTCGACTTCTGAGCTCGGGAGAGTGATCCGCGGAACAGCGCCGGAAGGTCCTGATCGACACCGGCGTGGATTACCATCGGGCACGACGCCGAGAGGGGGTGGTGAGCGTGGCCGCGGAACAACAGGGTGCCCACGCTCAGCGAATCGACCGGGCCATGTCGACGGTGCGCGGACGTGCCGAGGCGTCCGGGGGCATGGTGATCGTCGAATCCGATGCGTACGGGACGATCACCGACCTCCAGATCTCGCCCGCCGCGATGACCGTCGAACCCGCCCGACTCGCCGCGGCCATCACCCGGTGTCATGAACGCGCCAGGGAGGAAGCCGAAGCCGCCGCGGCCGAAATGCTCGGGCAACTCGCCCGGGACAGCCGTCCAACACCGCCCGCCGCGGCGACCGAGCAGTGGGAAGACGCTGCCCCGGTCCGGATCACGTACCGGCTGTAGGAATGACGAGGGAGGGCCACAGTGTCGGTTGACGGGTTGCAGGTCGATCCGGCGGCGTTGGAGCAGACCGCCAAGGGCATCAACGGCATGATCGACGCACTGGCGGAGGTGGGGATCAAGGAGACCGCGTCGTCCGGGCGCGGGTTGGCGCTGCTCACCCTGTCCGCTCTGGAGGCGGGCAAGCAGTCGGTGCAGTCCGAATTCGAGTCCTACACCGAGCGGTGGTCCTGGGGCGTGCGGGCGCTGGTGCAGGCGGGCAATCAGATCGCGCAGGCGCTGGGCCTGAGCGCGGGCCGCTACCAGGCCATGGAGGACAAAGCCTCCACCATGTTCAAGGTGCTGTGGACCAGCATGGCGGGCAACCCGCACCTGACCAAGGACCAGATCGCCGCCCGCGACTGGGGCGAAACACTCGCCGACAACTCGTTCAACCACATCCGCAATCCCGACTACAGCCGCGAATCCTTCGACCGCGCGGCCCTTGCCGCGCAGATGAATTGGGAGATCGTGCAGGCCGTCGGCCCACAGGCGGCCGCCAACCTGGGCGTGCTGAGCAATCCGGCCACGATCGGCACGGGCGGTGCCCCGGACGGACTCCCCGCGCCGGGCTGGAATACCGGCGCGGCCGCCCAGGTCGAGCAGATTCAGCAGAAGTACGCGCCACTGCTGAATCCACAAGGCGGCCAGGGGGAGTAGTCCGGGCGTGGGTATCGGGGACTGGCTGGAGGACAAGGCCAATCAGATCGGGGAGGCCGTCGAGAACGCGGCCGAATCCGCCACCGCGGCGGTCGGCGAGGCAATCGACGACGTACTCGACGTCGGCGCGGACGCCGCCCGCTCCGTCGGCTGGGACGGGGTGGGCGAGGCGCTGGACGACGCCGGCGACCAGGTGTCCTCGGCGCTGGGCGGGGCGGTCGAGGAGCGGGAACTCGGGGAGACCGAGGACCCCAAGGAGCTGATCCGCGGCGAACCGTCGGCGATCACGGAGGCCGGAAACAGTCTGGGGAAGCTGTCGCAGGCGGCCGATCAGACCGGTGAGGGGTTGCGCGCGGTCGGGAACATCAGCGACTGGCACGGCTTGGGCGCGGACGGGTACCGGGTGGGATTCTCACCGCAGCCCGGCAAATGGACCGAGGCCGCCGATGCCTTCACCGATGCCAAGACCGCGCTCGAGGCCTGGGCTTCGGCGGTATCGGCGGCCCAGGGTCTGGCCGCCGACGCCATCGCCGAATGGAAGGCAGCGGTGCAGGAGCGGCGGCGGGTGCTGGCCTGGTGGAACTCGCTCACCGACGAGCAGAAAGACCGGGCGACGGTGACCGACACCTGGTCACCGCGCTTCCAGGCCGCGCGCGACATCCTGTCCCGGGCACGCACCAATCGCGACACCGCGGCCGATCAAACGGTGGCCTCGTTGTCCGCGGCCAAAGCCGCGGCGCCGGAAGAGCCGCCGTTCGTCTCCCGCATGGCGGCCAACCTCGAAGACGCGGCGCAGATCGGCGAGTACGCGAATCTCAGCTTCACCGACGGTGTACTCAGCGGGGCGTCGGGGCTGCTGCAATTCGTCCGCAAGCTCAACCCCACCGACACCTACAACCTGACCCATCCGGGTGAGTACCTGGAGAACATGTCGAATCTGGCCGGGGGCCTGGTGACCACCGCGGCCGATCCGGGGCCGATGGTGGACGCGCTGATCGACGACGCGCGGGCCAATCCGTTCGAAGCCCTCGGCACCGTGGCCTTCGATGTCGCGACCGCCGTTCCGACCGGCGGTGCCGGACTGGCCGCCAAAGCGCCGTCGCTGCTGAACAAGGTCGACAATCTGGCCCCGTCGGTCCGGCCGAGACCCGAGGTGCCGACCCGCGCACCCGTCGATCGGGCCGCGCCGGAAGGGTTCAGTCCCCGCTCCGATCCGGCGGCCACGAATCCGCGTGCCGATATCGATACTACTGCGCCGCAACGGGATACGCCCGGCACGGACGCTCCGCCTCGTGACGCCGACGCCCCGGTGCAAGACCGGGGCGCGGGCGCTGCTCCAGAACCGGATCGCCCCGACTCCAGTGTGCAGGCCGCCCAACATGATCAGCCAGCCCCGGCGCGCGAACAGCCCGCCGATCGCGCGGATGACGACGGGCAGGTCGAGGTGTCCGCCGATCAGCCTCGGGGTGAACCGGATTCGCCCGCGACGCGCCCCGATCCGACACCGGAGGCACCGGCGCGGCGCCCGGACACTCCCTCGGCGGGACCGGCCCGCGTCGATGATCCCGGCACGCCGGGCACTCGCCCGGACTCCGATCCGCCGGGGCCACTGCGCGATACCTACACGCCGCCCACACATCCGGACATCTCCGATACCCCGGGCGCGACGCGACCCGACGTCGATCCGGCCACGACACCCCGCGATACCGCCCCGGACGGGCCGCGCGGCAACGACCCGGCCGGTACGAACCCGCCGCAGAACCAACCACATTCCGATCCGGCCGCGAATCGACCGGAGCAGCAGCCGCATTCGGATACCGACGTGGATGCGGGCGACAGGCAGCCGGACTCCACTCTCAGCCCGGCATCGACAACTCCGGACAACCCGCACGCCGACAACAGCGGACGCACACCCGCAGACGCGGCGACCCGTCCCGACAGCATGAGCCCGGCCGACACACCCGGCACCCGCACATCCGACACGACCGCACCCGCCCACACCCATTCGACACCCGCCAACACGCACACTGCCCCGCCCCGCGACGCCCCCACGCCGCGCGCTGATCCGGCGCCCGGTCCCGCACGCGCCGACACCCCGGCGAGCCGAGGGCCGGTGTCCCCCACCGCGACAACTCCGCACAGCCCCGCCCCGCGTCCCACTCCGGACGCTCCGGCCGGTCCACGCGCCCAGCCCGGGGATACGAATCCGCGAACCAACCTGGACGCCGGGACTTCCGCCCGCCCGCTCCCCGACAGCCCGAATGCCCCGCGCGCCGACCTCGCACCCGATACGCGACAGGCACCCGATCAGGGTTCGGCACCCGACCGCCACCCCGCCGACGGCCGCGAACCGGACACGCGAAACGACGACGGTGCCCGGGACCGCGACACCGACGACCATCGTGACCAGAGCGACGACGGCCGCGACGACACCGGCGACCGCGATACCGATCCCAACCGTGACAACCAAGACGGACAAGAGGATTCGCACCAGTCGGGTCCCGATGTGGCCGACGCCGCGAAGGACCCCGCGCATACCCAGACCGACGCCGATGTCGCCAAATGCGGCGACCCCGTCGATGCCGCGACCGGCGAATTCCTGCTGCCCGAAACCGATCTCACGCTGCCCGGCGTGCTCCCCCTGATCCTGACCCGGCGGCACCGCTCGAACTACCGCTGGGGCCGCTGGTTCGGCCCCACCTGGTCGTCGACCTTGGATATGCGCGTCGTGGTCGACGAGCACCAGGTGACCTTCCTCGGCGAGGACGGCCTGCTGCTGGCCTACCCGCACGCCGATCCCGGCATCGCGGTGGAGCCGCTGGTCGGCGGCGCGCGGTACACGTGCGCCCGCACCGATACCGGCACCTACCGCGTCTCCGATCCTGAGCGCGAAATCATCTGGCATTTCAGCCCGGATCCGGAACTCGACGGGCTATTCGGGGTGTACCCGATCTCCGCGATCACCGACCGCCACCACAACCGTGTTCGCTTCCACTA
Organism: Nocardia sp. CC201C; assembly: GCF_030010695.1. NCBI lineage: Bacteria > Bacillati > Actinomycetota > Actinomycetes > Mycobacteriales > Nocardiaceae > Nocardia > Nocardia sp. CC201C. Next base: position 20,558 of record NZ_JASCXP010000045.1, on the reverse strand, counting down.
CGCCCCCGACGGCACTCCGACCGCCATCACGCACACCGGCGGCTACCACATCGAGGTCGCCACCGATTCCGCCCTCGGACGCGTGACCGGCTTGACCGTCGTCGACACAACCAGCCCGGACGGTCCCGAATCCAGGACCGCCGTCCGCCGATTCGACTATGCCGCAGGCAATCTGGCAGCGGTCACCAATGGTTCCGGCGCCACCACCCGCTACACCTACGACGACCGTGACCGCATGCTGTCGTGGACCGACTCCCGCGGCACCACCATGGTCAACACCTACGACAGCGCCGGTCGCGTCATCCTCCAGCACGGCACCGACGGCGTCCTCAACGCCGGATTCGACTACCTCGACTACCCCGACGGCACCGGCCACATCACCCGCCACATCAACTCCCAGGGTGCCGTCACCACCCGGGGTTTCGACCACGACCTGCGCGTCCGCGACATCATGGACCCGGCGGGCGGCCACACCCGCATCGACTACAACGCCGACCGCCGCCCCCTCCAGGTCACCGCCCCCGACAACGCGGTCACCCGCTACACCTACTCCCCCGACGGCGACGTCACCCGCATCGTCCGCCCCGACGGCCGCTCCATCGATATCGCCTACGCCTGGCGCAACCGCCCCGAAACCATCACCCACCCCGACGGCACCACCGCCCGCCGCGACTGGGATGCCCACGGAAACCTCACCGCCACAACCACTCCCGGCGGCATCCGCACCACCTACACCTACCACCCCAACGGCGCGGTAGCGACCGTCACCGAACCCAACACGGCCCGCACCGCGGTCACCGTCGACGCCGCGGGCCTCCCCGTCACGGTCACCGACCCCCTCGGAGCCACCACCCACATCACCCGCGACGCCTTCGGCCGCCCCACCGCCGTCACCGACCCCCTCGGCCACACCACCCGCTACCACTGGTCCCCCGACGGCAAGCTCCTGCGCCGCCTCGACCCCGACGGCCACCACGAGTCCTGGACCTACGACGGCGAAGGCAACCTCCTCACCCACACCAACCGCGCCGGCGGCATCACCCGATTCACCTACGCCAGTTGGGATCTCCCCATCTCCCGCACCGACCCCGACGGCGCCACCACCCGCTACACCTACGACACCGAACGCCGCCTCACCACGGTCACCAACCCGCTAGGCCACACCTGGCACTACCGCTACGACACCGCCGGCCGCCTGATCTCCGAAACCGACTACAACGGCGCGACCACCACCTACACCCACGACCCGGCCGGCCGAGTAGCCACCGTCACCCCCGCCACCGGCATCACCCGCCACCACCGCTACGACATCCTCGGCCGCCTCACCGAAATCACCACCGACTCCGGCCACTGGCGCCGCTACACCCACGACCCCCTCGGCCGCCTCCTCTCCGCCACCAGCGGCGAAGCCGAAACCCCCATCCACACCCTCGATTTCACCCACACCCCCGACGGCCAACTCGCCACCCAAACCCTCGACGCGGGCACCCCCATGCGGTTCGAATACGACCCCCTCGGCCGCCGCGCCCGCCGCATCACCCCCACCGGCTCCGAAACCCGCTGGCGCTGGGACTGGTCCGGCCGCCCCACCACCCTCGAAACCGACGGCCACACCATCGGCTTCACCCACGACCCCGCGGGCCAACTCACCGAATGGACCATCGGCGAACTCGCCATCACCAACGCCTACGACCCCCTCGGCCGCCTCCAGCAACAAACCGTCACCGGCTTTCCGACCCGCCTGTCCACCCTCGGCCTGGACAGCAACCCCCGCCCCGAACCCCGGCGGCTCCGCATCGACGAATACACCTGGCGGCCGGACGGATACATCACCACCCACACCACACACACCGACAGGGCAACCACCCGCGTCGACTACACCCTCGACCCCATCGGCCGAGTACACACACTCACCCGCAACGGCGCGCTGGCCGAGCAGTACAGCTACGACGCTCTGAGCAATATCACCGAGAGCTACACACCTAGCGAGCCAACCTCTGCGACGCCCGACTCACCGGGTGCTACCCCCGACCAACCAACCAGCAGCAGCACCCGCCGCGAATACCACAACAACCTCCTCATCCGCGACGGCCGCACCCGCTACCACTACGACGCTTCCGGCCGCCTGATCCGCAAAACCACCACCCGACTGTCGCGAAAGCCAGCGGTCTGGCACTTCCGTTACGACGCTTTCGATCAGCTGACCGATGTGTGGACCCCGGAGCAGCAGTGGTGGCATTACACATACGACGGACTGGGGCGACGGAGCTCAAAGCAAAGGTTGGCGACCGATGGCACGGTTCTCGAACGCGTTGATTTCACGTGGGAAGGAACCCATCTCACTGAACAAACCGCAGATGGTGTGCCAACCCGCTGGCACTATCTACCTGGAACGTACACGCCGCTTACTCAGACCACCGGTCAGGCCACAACCAGCTATGAGCGCCACGCCATCGTCAGCAGCCCTGTAGGCGCGCCGGTCGAGCTCATCAGCCCTACGTCGGCTCAATCACACGGCACTGCCGCAGCCACGCTTTGGGGCAACACCACCTGGAATGGCTCTGCTTACACGCCGTTGCGCTACCCAGGGCAGATCCATGACTCCGAGACGGATCTTCATTACAATCTCCACCGGATCTACGACAGCGCGACCGGCCGCTATCTGACTCTGGACCCGCTAGGACTTCTCCCTGCACCGAACCCGAGCAACTATCCGCACAATCCGACTTCCTGGTCTGACCCGCTCGGACTGACGCCCTGTCTAGAAGGTACTCAGTCGAACCCGTTCGAAACTAGAGAACAGGCAGAGCGTGCCGCCTTCGAACTCGCTGGCGTTCCCTACGGAACCAGGCCGGATGCAGAATGGGTCGTAACCGACGACGTGAGATACGCTCATATGCCAGGATATGTATACGGAGATGATCCAACACATCTGGGCAACTTCCGACAATTCGAGACACCAAATGGTTCCCGAGTGGTCGTGGAACACACACATGACCCTGCGGGACCACACTTTCACGCTGGCAAACCCAAGGGAGACGACACAAGACAGTTCGTGAACTTTGGATGGGATAACTCACCTGGAGTGCCGCCCAATCGCTATTCGGAAAGCATGGAACGGTATGGCAAGATGAACAGACCTGACATGGAAGATCATCACTACTTCTACAAGTAGATCAATGAATCATGCGGATACCTCCAACAAAGGGATAGTATGAGCAATACGGATGAGCTAGACAGCAGTCTTCTCAGCGCCTTGTCGTCGGTCGGCCTCGAAGTCGTGTCCCCCGCTCAGTTGCACCACATTTCTTCCCAGCAGATCATTAGTGCCGTTGCCCACTACGACGCAAAGCCCAAATTCACGGTCCCCATTGCGTCAGCCGATGCTCTCGATGAATTGGATCGACTTTGGATTAGCGAAGCTCACGACATAGGCCTCTACTCGGGTGATGGCGAAATCTTGCTGCGACTTCCTGGACCAGGCAGCTCTCAACAGCAACTCCTACACGTACGTGACAGCATCCAAGAGCATCTTCCCTCACGGATTGCAGAAGTAACTGGATCCGCAGAATTCGATGCGATCTCACTCGACGAGAATACGCTGTGCTCGATATCCGAAGAGGAGTACGATTTCTGGGTGATAAGCCTAACTCTCAATCAAAAAACCGACTCGATACCCCAGTCCGAGACTGTCGATCACAAGGATCTATGCGACTTCATAGCTGCTGGTGGGTCATTTCAGGAAACCATTTCACACATTCGGTCCTCCGGTGTGGTACCAATACAAAAGATGCACGTTATGCGCCTACTCCACGATCAATGCGGAATTCCCTCCGACAGCCTGAGGCTAATATTCTCGATGGTCGACCAAAATTGCATAGCACTAAACAGCAATATAGAAATTGAAAAGACTTGGCAGAGAGTGCTCCACAACCAAGAGGACGATGCACCGAAAGCGTGAGGCACGGTTCGCCGTCGAGCCGTTAGCCATGACCGGTCCCAATGAATGGGACCGCTTGGCATTACCATCCTGTTGGCTCTGATCAGCGCTGGAACGGACGATGCGGGATATCGCTGGACGCAAGCGGCATTCCGCAAGGGACATCGTGGGAGAAGCTGCGGCGTGCTGATGATTTGGCCGTGCAGGGAGACGCCGGTGCGTAGATCCGCTGCCGAACTGGAGGGTCGGCAGCGACGCTGTAAAACGGACGCCGCTCTACGGTGGGATGGATACCGCCGCAGCCAAGGAACTGTGGGAACAGAATGTCCGCCTGAAGCGGCTACTGGCCGAGTCCAAAGCCTTACCCGCAACGGCACGCTGGCCGAGCAGTACAACGACGCTCTCAGCAACATCACCGAGAGCTACAAACCTAGCGCGCCAACCTCTCCCACGCCCGACTCACCCGGCGCCACCCCCGCCCAATCAACCGCCGGCAGCACCCGACGTGATACCACAACAGCCTCCTCATCCGGGACGGCCGCGATCGGCACCACTACGACGCAGCGGTCCGCGTTATCCGCAAATCCACCGTGCGTTTGTCGCGCAAAGCAGCAGTCTGGCACTTCCGCTACGACGCTTTCGACCAACTCACCGATGTGTGGACTCCGGAGAACCAGTGGTGGCATTACACTTATGACGCCCTTGGACGGAGGGCGACGAAGCAACGCCTCGCAACCGACAGCAGCGTCCTCGAATACATCAGCTATTGTGGGATGGAACAGTCCTCACCGAGAATATAACCGATGATGTAATCACACGGTGCAATCATTATTCCTGTGCCTATCATCCGCTCACCCAGGCGGTCGAACGAACGGGGACAGATCGTGAATTTATCGCAGTAGTTACGGATATTGTCGGGACACCCACACAATTGCTGCTGTATTCGACATATGGGGCCGAACAAGCCGGAACGGAAGAAGCATGCTTCTCCGCTTCCCAGGCCAGATACACGATATCGAAAACCTACATTATAATGCATTCCGCACATACGACCCCAGCGTAGGCCGTTACTTAACTTCAGACCCACTCGGCCTTTGGCAAGCAGATAATCCCAGCACATACCCACATAACCCTTGGCGTGGGACGGACCCGCTAGGACTCACTCCATGCAAAGAGGTTACTCTGAAGCCTTCGATTCATTCGAGCAAGCCCGAAGCAAGGCATCAGAATTGCTCGGTGACGTAGATCCAGCCACCCGAGAACCTTATGTCGGGCGCCTGGAAACCGCTGCCACCACTTACGGTAAAATCATGGGATTCACCACGCGAGTAGACGGCATCCTCAAAAGGATCAGGATCGATTTTGACCCCATAAAGGGCCCCACTTCAATGTCGAGATAGGAAAGGGGGGATTCTGCTCGAAAATGGGTGGTCCCTTGGCTCGGCTCGGAGGCGGAGACCGCAAGGCTAATGAGGTGAAACGTATGACAATCGAAAACGTATACGGGTCAAGGCCCGAGCTTCTTCCGAACCTTGGTCCGTCTCGTTCGCAAAGATGGCCACACTGTTTGGTCCGGTCGAGAAGGGGTGCAACTCCTCGATCTTAGCAATCATCTCAAGTACGAGCAGAAAAGTATCCGCCGCTTTTCACGTAAATCCGACGGCACCATAAATTGGGAAAGCACTCCGCCATCACTCGTTCTCGCGACCCTTGAGCCCGACCATGAAGAGATAAGCGCCGCCATACACAGCTTTATGCCGACGAAGTTGTCCTTAATGATCTTTTGGAGCAGTCTTACACTGCCGACACCAGAGATCGAATACCGAGTTCTCGATTCGTGTCTCCGCGATGCCACTGAGACGAGTCCGGAATTTTGGATCTATTCCCCAGTTGCCAACCGACTGCTTGAGAGCACCTTCGCCGGAGAGGTGCGCGTTGCCCAAATCCCCTAGAAGACTGAATGCCCAAACGCCACCCATAGGATCCCGGTAGTGGAGATTACACTTCTCGAAGATGCTCAACCCGACGAGAAAGTCACCGTTAGATTTCGCAACAAGGAGTGGGTGGCCACCTGGAGAGGCAAAACGGCGGTGCCTAAAGGCTCTATCTGTCAGGTTGAGCTAGAAGTCGAAGAAATCGATACATGGAGAAATATTGATGCCGGGGCCGAGCTCAGCGGTGCCGGAACCGCCCACAACCAGCCCACACTATGCGGTCTGGTTTCCACAGTGTATACCGACGGCGCAATAGCTCTCGACCTCGATCCTGGAGTTGTTCTGATCGACTCTGAATCTCTCTCGGAAGTTCAAAAGGGGCAGCGAATCCAAATAGCCCCTCACGCGGTCGCAATATTCCCGTACAGTATGTAACGAAACGACCTGCATCCTCGACAATTTCGAGGCAAATAGATAAATTTGATCCGATCCGCCCTGCGGAGCTGAGCGTTGGCACGTTCACCGGGGGCACGCAGCCGCGCGTGGGCTCGGTTGGCCTGCTTCTGCGACTCGGGTTCGTCGTGCTCCTTGTACGGAGTTATCAGGCCGTCGATACCGCAATATCTCTTGTAGCTCCACGGTCTCGCCGGCGTAGCGCCAAGCCGCGGTCGTCGAGATGTCGCACCCAGCACCGAGATCGGCGTAGGTTTCAGCTTTGCGCAGGTGGGCCAGTATGAGCAGGGCTTGCCGACCTCGGGTCGAGCTTGCGCCAGGCCGAGCCGATCGCGCGGCGGTGCCCGCCGATCAGTCCGGCGACGAACCGGAGGGGCTGACGTGACAACGGCAGCGTGAAACGGTAGAACAACACTTGAATCCCTCAGTACTCAGCAGTTTTGGTCGACAGCTGATCTACCAGGAGATTCACCCATTCCGGCATCGACACGCTGCATCGATCCCACTGGGGCACAGCATCTTCAGCCGGGATGATAACGACCCACTATTGTGCGAACAACTATCGACAAAGGCCTCATCCCAGAGGAAGCTGCGGTGCATATTTCCCACCCCGGCGTCGGCGATGTCAGAGCGCTACCGAGCGATATGCTACCAAAACTCGGAAGACTACGAGTATTGCCCTATGGAACACATGGAGAACATGATGCATTTCGTACTCGCTGGACCATCGCCCGATACACTGATTCCATGGCGTCAAGCATTCACCGGGACCAAGAACACTGAATTTCGAGTAGGCACCCTCCCGGAAATCGGTTTCGGGTGCGATGCACAGATTGTTCCAGCTTTTCTCGCACACGATAGGTACGGAGGGAATCCACATCAACACCGAGGGCAAGTTTTGGAGAATAGCCGCGGCGACGGCAGTCCAGACCTAATCGTTTCCACCCCTTTGCACGGCCCAATTCTCAGCTGGAATGAAGGGAATGAAAAGGCGATTGCCCGAATCAGCGAAATATTTCGCGCCAGCTTAGAGGCGATCGAGAGATACAACTCGACGCATGCCTCGGTCGAGAATATCCACCGCATACTGATAAATGTGAACGCCATGGGGACAGGAGCGCTAGGCGCTGCGTGCAACGCAGCCGGATTGAAGGACGCCCTCACGCGGCCATGACACCTTAGGATCTATCTTCCAACCGTGCTCGATACCGATGCAACGCCCATCACTCGGAGGCACGGTTGCCACCGAGAGGTTCCGGCCATATGCGCTGCTACCGCGCATGGCCTCAATTTTTCGGCATGTCGCTCTAGCTGGGGTTTCGTGTCGCGGTCACAGCCGGTAGATTCGAACACATGAGCGAAACCGTCGCGGTCGAGGTCACCAGCTACGAGCTGGTCGCGCGACTGCGGGCGGTACACGCTCAGATCGCCGCCGCCCAGGCCGAGGAGGTGGCGTTGATGACACGGCTGTATCGGCTGCGGCGCGCCCAGCAGTTCGAGGCCGGGGTCGCGGCACGGTATGCCGGGGAGTCGGCGGCCACGGAAATCGGTGTGGCGGTGCGGGTCTCGCAGCGCAGCGCGGACGGGCTGATCGCGCTCGGGATGGGATTGGGGCGGTTGCCCGCGACCCGGGTCGCGTTCGCGCAGGGACGCATCGATCTGGCGCGGGTACGCGCGATCCACGACACCCTGGTCAACACACCCGACGACACCGTCGCGGAGTTGGAAGAAACGGTCGTCGCTCGTGCCGAAAGGTGTGATCCCGCGCGGTTGCGGCGCACCATCCGCAAGAAGCTGCTCGAACTCGACCCCGCCGGGCAGGCGCGGCGGCGGCGTGAGGCCGAACGCGAACGGTACGTCGCCGTGCGGGCGGCCGACGACGGCACGGCGCTGGTCGATGCCGTGCTGCCCGCCGCCGGGGGGTGGACGTTGTTCGAACGGTTGCGGGAGATGGCTGTCAGTCAGTGCTGTGCCGCCGATCCGCGCACGATGAACCAGCGGCGTGCTGATGCCTTGGTGGCGTTGGCCGACGGGAGCGGGCAACTGACCTGCGGCTGCGGACTGCCCGACTGTGCCCGCCGGGACCCGACCGTGTCGGTCCCGGCTGCGCGGCGGGCGTTGGTGCAGGTCGGTGTCAGCGCGGCGACCCTGGCGGGAGTGCAGGACAATCCCGGATTGCTGGCCGGGTTCGGGGCGATCGACGCCGACCTGGCGCGGCAGATCGCCCGCCACGCCCGCTTCCATGTGATCACCGAAACCAGCGACGAGATGCGTCACGGCTCCGCCGCATCCCACACGAGTGGCACCGCCGACCTCACCACAGCGGAATCGCCGACCCCGGAGACCACCGACGCCAATCGTGCATCAGCCGTGATCGACACCGACGGCGACCATCGTTCTTCCACGATCGAGGTCACCCGAAACACACACGCGCACATCACCACTGCCCCGGTACCACCGACGAACCCACCAGAATGGCGATACCGGCCCAGCGCCACCGTCGCCGCGCGTGTGCGGGCCCTCGATGGAACCTGCCGGGCTCCCGGCTGCCCAGTCCCGGCCGCGGCCACCGACCTCGACCACCAACAGCCCTTCGACCACCACTCCCCCACCACCGGCGGACCCACCACCGTGCACAACCTCGGCTGCCGCTGCCGCCGCCACCACCGCCTGAAAACCCTCGCCGACCACGGCATGAACGGCTGGACGGTCACCCACCATCCGCATCGGCGCATCGAATGGCGCACCCCCACCGGCGACACGATCACCACCAGGCCCGAAGGCGCGAAATTCCTGTTCCCGCATGCGCCGGTGGCCGCCACCCTACTGGAACCCGTTGATCCACAACCCGATCCACCGCTACTCGACCCGGGACCGGCGATCAACGCACTCACCGAACTACTCCACGTCTACATCCCGCCAGGGCGACGACACCTGCGCACTCACCGCGATATCCACCACACCGTCACTGTCGGAGGCACCTTGTGCAGCGTCAGCGGCTCCGATCGGGATGCAGACCGCCCACCGTTCTGAACCCGCTCGCGAACGACCGCAGTCATGGGCGGTGGAGCGGTGGCAGACCGGGGATTTCCACGGCCAACGACGAACTGCTTGTCGTCCATATCGCTCACGATGGTGATGCCCGGCCGCTCGAGGAGGTAGTCGAGCGATGCGGTTCCATCGGCCGGGTGGTCCGCATTTCGGATTGACGACCAGTAGGAATGGAGACCGGTACGGTCACCCGAAAACCCGGGCACTGCCCGGGTTTTCGCTGACAGGCGCCGAGGGTTTCACCCTCACCGCGTAGCGATGATCGCCGATCCGTGTCCGAACAGCCCTTGATTCACCGCGATACCGGCCCTGGCACCGTCTACCTGACGACCATCGGCCTGCCCGCGCAACTGCCAGGTGAGCTCGCAGATTTGCGCGATCGCCTGCGCGGGAATCGCTTCGCCGAAACAGGCAAGTCCACCGCTGGGGTTGACGGGGACACGCCCACCCAATGTCGTTGCACCGCTGCGCAACAGCTCCTCCGCACCGCCCACCCCACAGAGCCCGATATCCTCGTACCAGTCCAGCTCCAGCGCGGTGGACAGGTCGTAAACCTCCGCGAAAGAAAGGTCCGCAGGCCCGATCCCAGCTTCCTCGTACGCCGCATCCGCAATGGCGGAACGAAACGCGCGCGGCGGTGGCTCTACCGCGACAGCCGAATCCGTCGCGAAATCCGGCAGATCGAGAACGGTTTTCGGGAATGTCGGCGTCACCGTCGACAGCGCCCGGATGCGGACCGGATCCGCGATACCGTGGCGACGCGCGTACTCCATCGACGTCAACACCAGCGCGGCCCCACCGTCACTGGTCGCGCAGATATCGAGCAGTCGCAGCGGATCCGACACCACGGCCGAGGCAGCGACCTCCTCGGCCGACACCTCTTTGCGGTAGCGGGCATACGGGTTGTTCAGCCCATGCTTGGCATTCTTCACCTTGACCGCGGCGAAATCGTCAAGCGTGGCACCGTGGATCGCCATCCGGCGTCGAGCATAGAGCGCGAAATAGATCGGATTGGTGGCACCGAGCAGGTGGAACCGCAACCAGTCCGGATCGTCGCGGCGCTCGCCGCCGACCGGCTGGAAGAAGCCCTTCGGGGTGGCATCCGCGCCGACCACCAGCGCCACATCGCACAGTCCCGCCAGGATCTGGGCACGAGCATTGGCGATCGCCTGGGCGCCGGAGGCGCAGGCGGCGTAGCTGCTCGAGATCCGCGCACCCGACCAACCCAGCGCCTGGGCGAACGTCGCGCCCGAGACGAAGCCGGGATAGCCGTTCCGGATGGTGTCCGCCCCGGCGATATAGCCGACCTCGCTGTGGTCCACCCCGGCATCGGCCAGCGCGGCGCGCGCCGCGACCAGTCCGTACTCGACGAAGTTCCGCCCCCACTTGCCCCACTGGTGCATGCCCGCACCGAGGACGGCGATATCGCGATTCGTATCAGTCATTGACCGGCCTCCACATCCACACCGTGCGCTCCGCCTCGTCGTCCTCGTACAAGGTGCCGAGCGCCAGCTCGACCGGCATGCCGACAGCCAGGTCGTCCACCGTGAACCCGCGCACGACCTGCCCGAGTATCACCATCTGCTCGACCTCGAGCTCCACGGCCGCGACGACGTACGGCTCGAATGGGTCCGGCGAGACGTACGGCGCGGGCGGTTTGTATCGCGCATCGGCATAGGACCAGATCCGGCCACGCGTGGAGAACAGGTACTCGACCAGCTCGGAGCCGTCCTTCGGAGCCGAACACCGCGGATTGCGGCAGGCGAGGGTGTTCCGAGGGAAGTACGGCGTGCCGCACACCTCGCAGCGGCTCCCCTTCAGACGTACCGCACCGTCCTCCGCAGTGAACCAGTCTGCCACGGCGGGGCGTTGTTCTTTCTGCACAGACCGACCGTATAGGAACACGTTCTACTTTGTCGCGGAAATCCCGCCCAGCGGGGCGGGGGCGGGAGTACGGTGGGGCCGGATTGGGATGCTGGGCATCCGCGCGTCGATCTGGAGTACCGCACCGCGATGGGCACCAAAGCTATTGACCCGCAGGCGATTCGCAATGTAACGGTGATGGGGCATCCCGACGAGACAGCGCGGGTGGTCCACCGGCTGTCCCGCCACCTCGACAAGGTCGGCGCGGCGACCCCGGTCGCGTTCCGCTGGACGGCCGACGGGGTCGACCACACGATCCGCCTCGCGGAGCTATCGAGCCACACACCCATCCCCGATATGGAACGGGCGATCCGTCTGGCGGATGGCGTTGTGGCTGTCGTGAATGCTGCTTCGAACCGACCAGCACGGCTCGAAACGATGCTGCGGGTCGCCGACGACCATCAGATCGCACGATTGTGCCTGGTCACCGGACTCGATCAGCCAGGCGCCGATTTCGATCGCTGCGTGCGAGCGGTCGCCGACTCACGCGGCGCAGCGCCATTGCCGCTGCAGATGCCGATCGGTATCGATACCGAGTTCGCGGGTGCCATCGACCTGGTGGCGATGGTGACATACGAAGCGGCAGACCGCGAGCCTCACGGAGTCCAGGCGGTACTAGCCGAGCAGAGGCGTCACAGACTCCTGGCTACGGTGCTCGGCCGGCCCGCCCTCCCGAACCCCCGAACGGTCTCGACCGAAAGAGTGCACCACCTGATCCGGTACCGCACTCGCATCGGTGACGTCGTCCCGATTCTGTGCAGTGTGGCACCGCGACGTATCGATGATGTCGCCCCGCTCCTGGACGCCCTGGTCCGCTACCTTCCATCACCCATGGATGTCTGCCAGCCCGCACATGTGCTCGATTACTGAGGATCTGTCAGCGATCATCGACCAGCCGAAGGCAGCCGACCGAATCACGAACAGGTGGTGGTCGCCGGGATGCCGTCGAGGCGGTCGGCGAGCCAATCCAATGCGGCGCCGGAACCGACGGTCTCGGCGCTGACATGTTCGGTGCCAGGGTATTTGATGTAGCTGACGGGTACGCCGCGGGCGCAGTAGTCGGCGATCAGGGCATCGGTGTTGGCGGTGATGGCGATCTGGTCCTGTTCGGCCATGAACAGGTACAAGGGGGCGTTGGGTGTGCCGTAGCGACCGGCTTTCAGGGTTTCGAGCACCGCCGTGACCTTTGGCTCGCCCAGCGGCCAGGCGCGGTCCACCGTCCGGTCCTGCATCCAGGTGAACGGATACGAGGCCAGGGTCTGAACCTGGCACATGGACGCAAGGGTCCGTTCGAAATTCGGATCGGCGAAGAACGCGGCTATGTTCAGTTCGGGGTAGGCGCGGGCCAGACCGAACGCCGCCTGATAGTTGATACCGGCGAACGGCCCACCGTTGATGAAAGCGCTGGTGGCAGCCATATCGGTAGGCAGGCCACCGGCCGCCGTGCCGACGATGTCGAGTTCGGGCGCATATCCCTCGGCCAGTTCGGCGGCGAACTCCGCGCCACGTGAGCCACCGGAATAGCCGAACACGCCGACCGGCGTGTCACCGGCGAGCCCCGCGGGAGCGAAGCTCAGGGCAGCGCGAATACCGTCCAAGGTGTTGCGGCCCTCGACATACCCTGCGGCGAAATGGTTTTCCGGTCCCAGGTAGTCGGGAACGACGACGGTCCAGCCACGCTCCAGAGCCGCGCTCAGATTCGTCATCTCCCCGATCATTCCGGAAGACGCCACATACGAGTAATCGGTCCGCAACTGATAGGACGGATTGCACGCAGTGTCGAGCACGTCGATCCACGGCAGGAAAGCGAGCAGCTTCGCGGGACCGGACCCACCGGTGGGCCGGATGATCGTCGCCATCGTCGTCCAAGGCTTGCCCTTGGTGTCCTGGCTGACGTATTTCACCTGCCACGAACTGAATTGGGCGCTGGTCGGGATCACACCGACGCTGACGGGACGACTGTCCACAACCTGCCCCATCGACAGTCCCTCGAAGGACTCCGGCTGTGCATAGAAGGGATCCTGCGCCGGCACCGGCGGCCGCCCCGGATCGGCACTGCTCGCCGGCGCGGTGAACAGTCCAGCGACGGCAAGCACGACAGCAATCCCATAGCGACCACACCGTTTCATGCGCCCGGAGTGTAATGGGCCTACAAGACCACACCTGACGCGACATGCCTCGTGTCCGCCACGGCACGCCTGCACAGTTCTGCCGACAGATTCGACATCTCCTACATGCACATGACATGCGCATGTAGACTCGGACTATGGCCGTTGCTATTCAGATCAAGGACGTACCCGAGGAAGTGCGAGACGCGATCGCCGCTCGAGCAGCGGCCCGGGGCCAGTCGACCCAGGTCTATCTGCGCGCACTGCTGGAACGAGAGTTCCGCGCCGAGCGCAACAAGCATCTCCTCGAAAGCCTGGTCGGCCGCCGGAGTCTGGCCATGAGCGCCGACGAGGTGGTCGAGGAGATCAGGAACGGACGCGAGGATGACGAGTGATCGTCATCGACGCAAATGTCATGGTCGTGGCACTGTCCAGCCCCTCGGCGCAGGGCGACGCCGCGCGCGCGGCGATGCTCGCCGACGACGGCTGGATCGCGCCCGCCCACATGCCCCTGGAGGTGCTGCGTACCGTGCGCAAGGCAGTACTCGGTGATCGTCTGAGCACCAAAGACGTCGACGCAGCCTTCGGAGCCCTCACCGCGATGCAAATCGAATACGTCGGAACCGATCTCGCACTACTGCAAGCGGTGTGGGCTATGCGCCACAACGTTTCCGTATACGACGCCGCCTACCTGGCCGTCGCGGCCGTGCACGAGGCCCCGCTCGTCACCTTCGACGCCCGTCTCGCCAAGGCAGCCGAACGAGCGACACCCAATGTCCGGGTCGTCCTGCTCTGACCGGACGCCCCCGCATGGAGCCGGCTGGGTCCGACGGAGTGGGCGCAGAGGGGTTCGAACCCCCGACCGCTGGTGTGTAAAACCAGATAATGCACATCAGTCAACCCACCACAGAGACCTGGCGATTCACCACCTACCAAAGACGCACTACAGGGAGCTATAGCCAAATCTGCTATGGACACGAATTAGTACAGGATCCCACGGCTAGACAGTTGTCTGCCCCACGCTCTGCCCCACTTCGGACGGTTCCTGCCCCACAGCAAGGCTCAAGGCATCCGCAACCGCCTCGGGTCCCTAGGGACCTGCCCTGAGAGATCGAACGGTCGGTCCGGAGTGACTGGCTCACCAGGCAACCAACTCTGGCGGTGGCAACCGCATGGCGTTCCATGGCGCGCCCCGCCAGAATGCCTGCCTTAAGATTAGGTTGACCTACTGATCAAGAGAAATTTCTCATCACGCGCTGCTTCGATAAGGTGGTCAGCATACGCATCAAGCAACACAAGAACACCGTCAATGCGTTCGTCCGCCTCCACCGTCGAGTACGACACAAGTTCACCATGTGCAACCATATTTCTACAGCGTAGAAGCTTCTCATCGATAAAAGCTTGACGAGTGTCGTAAAGATCTCTGCTTTCCAATCCCAATCCAGAGATCAAGTCTTTGAAGACCGTAGAAGATAGGTTACTTTCAGTGTCGATTACTTTTTCTGGTTCAACCCGGAAAACCTCACATCTCCGATTGTCCATATCATTCAGAATAGAAGCAAGATATTTGACCTTTCCACTACCTTGGACACGCTTGAAATGTGAGCTCAAGCAGGCGGCTTGTAGAGAAATATGCAGGTCGCTGACAGGTATTCTCTGATCTGACACAAGTTTAAGATATTTTCCACTAGACTCTTTCACGAACCCCTCCCAGTGGGCATAAGCAAGAACGATAGCAGCCCGAGAGATCCACGAAACATAACTAGGTTCACGTTCGGCTTCGCGGACCTTAAGTCGAATATCAGATAATTCCTTCTTGCGTCTAGCCAGCGAACCATACACGGAATTGGAAAAAGACTCTGAATCCATCGTGCTGCCTCTCATTTACGCAAAGAGACGCCTGCCGAAAGGAATGGTCTTTCTCATCCTTTCATCTGCACGCCGCCCGGTAGAGAAACCCGCCTGAAAATCAGGTGACCCCCACAGCTCATCTCGCTTCATTTCGATCGCTCCCGGCGTAATTCGTTCAGCCGCGTCATGGTAGCCGATACCGAGAGCCAGACACTCGAAAGCGGTGAGAGAGAACGGACCTACCGGCTTCTTCGCCAATACATCCCATCGCCGAAGAATCGCTGGCCCCCCTGCTGCATTCAAGCGATCGAAGGTATCATGGAATATCTTGCGCTCATGCTCGCGGCCAGCAGAATCAAGGTCAGTGAAATTCATTACGGAAGCAGTCAAGTATTCACCTATGTTGCCAATTTGCGGCAACTTCTGCTCGTCAATATTGCGCAGCATGACGAAACGTAATGCCAACTCCATTTGGTACTTTTCTTTGATAAGCCGTTCGGGAAGCTCGACAACTTCCTTAAAAGTGGCGTAATCCGAAAGCTCGATCAGCCACTCGAAATGAGTCTTACTCAAACTCACAAGCAGACAGTTTCTCAGCTCTTGCTCTGTAGCAACCGACCCGAAGGAATTCAACCTTTGAAAGAGATCGTACTTAGTGCGCCTATCACTCTCTCTCTTTATAATCTTCACATCTATCCGGGCTCGCTTAAAATCTAGACGTTGCGCAGAGTCCAGAGATAGGGTCGAGCCTTCTTGAGACTCGTACGTCATTCCTTTGATCGCTTTCAAGAAGGGGGCCTCTCCGCAAACGAACGGCTCTTTCAACTCTCCATCTTCGCCTTTTAGCAGGCCCATAAATTCGAAGATCGTGGACAACCTTTGCACGCCGTCAACAACATCCCAAATACCTTTTTCGTTCTGCGCCACAAAGATACTGGGGAGAGGAATGCCTAGCAGGATGCTCTCAATAAGCCGAGTCTTTTGCAACTCAGTCCAGCGGAAAATACGCTGAAACTCGGGGTGAATATCTATCTCACCATCTCTGTAGAGGTTGCTGAGCTCTCCTATAGACATAGGATAAGCATCGGTTGCAATTTGACGTCTATAAGTTTGGAGCTCAGCTTCAAGCGACATGTGTCGATTCTAGCCAGCGCTCGCCCGTAACCTCATGAACTCGGATACGGGCCTCACCGCACCGTTAGCCGCTAGCCGCGCCACGCCCTGCCCCTGGGTGGACTGCCTGCGCCACCTTCCCAGGGCAGGCCACCGGCCTGCCCCTAAGAGCCTGCTCGTCGCACGTAGAGACTCCAAGGTCAAGGGTGGCCGAAGGCCCATCGGCAAAGCCGACGCGAAGCGCCCTTGAGGTTGGAGGGGCGCGCAATCACAATGCAGGCAGTTCCGCCCAGAGGCATGCGGCCGGAGGCCGCACCGGTTCTTCCGCGGACATCGCTCGCCCTCGACGGCGGCACGCCGTCACACCACGTGCCCGGCCGCCGGCCGCGCCGCCAACTTGGTTCACACACGAGCCTGGCGCGCCTAGCCGCAGCCGACCTACACGACATGCCCAGCAAGCCGGAAGTAACCCAACTTGGCGACGCTGGCTACAGCGTAGCGAACAAAGGCCAGCGTGCCCGCTGCCCCATGTCATATAAGTCGGCCACGGAGCAGAGCGCCGCGTTCTTACTGGCCGACGCAACTAACCAGGGGCTGCACAGATCCAGGGATTAGAAGTTCCTGCCATCAAACAGTGTCCTGACCTGCATAAATGCAGTTAGTGGGGGAGTTAAACCGCAGAAGCCCTAGGTAGATCGCTCCGTCCCACCTGATCTTGAAGATCAGGTGTACTGTACAGCCGAAAATTGTGTCGAGTAGCTCTTACAGGATGAATACCAACCGGTCGCTTGTCTTGATACGAAGAGAACCTATCGGTCCATTTTCACATTTCCTTGATCCGGAACCCCCAGCAAGATCAAAAGTGGGTAGAGTGATCAACGTGGCTATGAGCAGACGATCATCACTTCGGGGGACAGTATTTCCCATCGTTGAAGCATACGGGTTTCGATACGACAGCAATTCCACAAAAGCTGCAGACGCTTGGGCGCGACACTATTGCCCCTTTTCCGACAGGCAGTGCGAGAAGGACATACAATATCATTACGGCTATTGCTCTGTAACATACTCCGCGAAATGGGATGCAGGTGCGCAGCAAACGTACGCCGTGTGTGACCATCGGCTAGATGGGGATCCTGTGCAGTGGGCTGTCTCAGATTATTTTGGAGATGAAAAGGCAAATCTAGTATCTGAAGTCACAATTCCGGGTAAGCATAAGAGAAATATCGACTACATGGCATATGTAGACGACATGCATGCAGAATCTGGTGCTAGAATTATTGCGATCGAAACCCAAGCTATCGACCTTCGAGGCGGCGGCGTCGGTCCGGCATGGAGGGCTTGGGAGAATAACGATGTTGCAAACTGGCGGAACTACTTTACAGTGGAAGCTGCTGCAAAGAAGCGGGATGATAAAGTCGACTATGGGGTGAACACGGGAAACATTTATAAACGACTAGGTACTCAAGTTCAAGACAAGGGGAAGATATTAAAGACCATCAATGTCCCACTCTATGTGGTTATGCAACATAGTATTCTAAAACAGCTTCGAGCCCGAGTACCTTTCGAGCCTGTTGGTGATTCGTCCTGGGACATAACCTTCGTTGGCTTCGAATACCCTAGCGTTGCAGATACAGATGGGCAGCTTCCGCTGCAGCTCGCCGAGGTTGTTCGGACGAGCTTGCCAAACTATATGGAAGGTATGGCCTTCGCGGAAGGTGACGTAGCACGAATAGATCTCATTGAACGAGCGCGAGCAAAAGCCGCCTCCAGCGCTCAAGGAGAACTATTCGCTTCGACTGAGTAGTACACCCACAATCACATAGAATCTTCGGACAGCATCAGTTGCACACTTTCTATTTCCCCGGAATATTCCGGCCCATCCTCGTCGAGTGGCTCTTGTTCATCGATCAAGAGTTCCGGTCGACGTATGTTCTTGGCTGCAGAGCTAGAGAAATGGGATGTGATCTCGAAACCAATGGCGCGACGGCCGTTTTTCACGGCCACGGCCAGTGATCGACCTGTTCCGCAAAATGGGTCGAGCACCAGCCCATTTGGTGGGCAAGAGCTGAGTATGCGCGGCTCAATCAGACTAACGGGGAAGGTCGCCGAGTGTCCGTCTGAGCCAGCCCTAACATTGACAGTAACCACATCTCGCGCACCGGGCTCCACTGCTGACATGTCATAGTAATACTTCGCGCGCCCTTCCTTGGGGCGTTTAACGAAGTGAAAGAAATGTTCGTGTGCGAGCCTGAGGCGATCCTTTTCCGGGCGAGGTGGAACATTGCGCTTATCCCAGATCAAGTCGTTTCGAAGAATCCAGCGCTTATCCTGCATCGCAATTGCGAACCGCGAAGGGATCAACAGCAACTGTTTCTCCTGGCGGAACCCCCCCATTGGTGTCTTCCGTCGCATCCTGGGATTGTCGCCTAGACCTTGTCGCCCGTCGAATCTAATGCTGGACCAACGTGCAAAGTATGTATCGCCAATATTAACCCAGAGGCTACCCCCAGGCTTTAGTGCTGATGCTCCCCGCTGAAATATCTCAACCAAATTGCTTACATACCACTCTGGCAACGGCTCAAGGCCGAGGCAGCCGCCATGCAATCGATACCAGTCGTACGGCGGTATGTCTTCTTTGGATCCACCCCCTGCTTCCCATTCTTGAAGAATGTCTTCATTATGGTCCAAGCCGTAAGTGCGCAAACCCCAGTAGGGTGGTGAGGTGATGATCAAGTCCACAGACTCGGAAGGCAACTTTCCCATAAGATCGAAAGCATCACCTTCGTGTACCTCAGCACCTACCCCTTCTGATGGAGGGGTGATCTCATGAGTGGACATTTCCGCCTTTGATTGATTGCAGACACGTTGTTGCGTCATCATACCTCACTGATGTTGGCGCGGCACAATCAACATGCCGATTATTTTTGTCAAATTTCAAATAGGATATGTGAGCATTCCCGATAATCCGTCAAGCTTTGGTATCCTCCACAATAAAAGCTTCACTGCAAGCCCCGCAAATGATTGTGCCTCCGCGATAAACGGTACGAGAAACTCGAATCCTCCGGCCGCAACCGCATTCGGCAGTTAGGCCGTTGTTGTTGGACTTACGTCCGCCACGTCGTCCCGGTTCCTGATGGCGGTAAGCCACCAACGCGAATGTGAGCTCCTCAAGTTCTCCTCGATACAACTTATAGGTGTTGTCAGGCACAGCGGTGAGTGACCATCCGATCTTGTCATGATGCTCCAGGGAGAGACCGAGTTCCTCGCCGAGGGCGCGGAATCGCTCGTTGTGCCATCGGCCTTGCCGACTGGTGTCCTTGATCCTTCGCGTGACCGCGATGCCGTGAGCGGCCTCATGAAGCAGGGTACCGAGCACCCCGACAGCACCCCGCTGAAGTCCCTCGCCGCCGATGAACAGTTCATGGAGTTCGTACTCACCACGCACCCATCGGTTGGGCGCGAAATGTCCCAGGATGAGCTCGCTGCCGCTGGTCGACCCGGCTCCCACGGTCAGCACGACCTGGGGAACGTCGGGGTGGTGGGATCGGATGGCGGCCCAGGTGTTTTCCAGGGCGGTAACGAGTAGGCCGGTGATGGTGTCGGAATCGGTCATGTCTCCGGGTCCTCTACGTGAGTCTTGACACGTACGTGTCAACCGGCGGCCCGACGGTGTTGACACGTACGTGTCAAAAGGGTGGGATCTCGACCGAGTGTGGATTCCCTGGGCGCGCGCCGCACTCGGATCGGGGCAGGCCCGCGGCCTGCCCTCACTGCCTGTCCAGGGGCCGCAGAGGCTCCAGATTCCAGGGAACGCGCCACGGCGTGCACGACCGAATTTCCCCCACTCCCCGGCTCGCGGCCTCACCCCCGGGCTGTCGAGTGGGAAAATTCGGACGTGCCGGGCGCGGTCCCTGGAATCGCTGGAGGGGCGGCCCCGCACAATGCGGCGCGCGCCCAGCACCACCAGACCGCGGCACAGCATCGGCCCAGCCACCTGCCCGAGCAGGGACGCGACCTGACGCACTCGCCTGGACCGTGTATGCCGCCACGTTCGCACCGGGCATGCCCCGCGCCACGCTCCGGACGCCACCACCTAATCGACCGCCACGGACGCACCCCTCATCACCCGACGCCACCACGCACCCAACCGCAACGTTTTACACCTCACGTAACCCCTACTCCCCC
>NZ_JASCXP010000044.1:0-27912 GCF_030010695.1 Nocardia sp. CC201C | reverse complement strand
AGTCGTGTCGCCAAGGCTGGGCTAACTCGGTTGATAGCATGTCGATGCTGGCCGACGCGGGCAATACGGATTGCGCACCTGCCCATGCGATCACACCTCGAGAGAGTTTCTTCCATGCAGTTTGAGATCGTCGAGCGGGACGAGACGTGGGTTGCCGGTCTGCCCGTGCGCAGTCCGAAACGCGCGCTCGGTGAACTGCGCGACCACGATCTGGAGGTGGCCTGGGCGGCGGTGCTGCATCAGGAACTCGGCGGCCCGCTGGCGGCGGCCTACACCGACTTCGCGGCCGAGCTCGGCACCTACAACACGCAGATCGTCGGCTACCGGTGCGGTTCGTTCGACGAGGTCACCCGGGGGCATGTGGTGGCGCGGCTGCCGCGCGGCACGTACGCGCGCTTCTCCTCGGTCGGCAACTTCCCGCAGATCATGACCGATCTATGGACCCAGATCGCGTTCGCCGAGGAGCACAAGCAGATCAAGCGCACCTACACCGGCGACTTCGAGTGTTATCCGCACGCCTACAAGATCGACCTGTATCTGGCGGTCGAAGCCTCATGAGCTATTCGATCGTGGTGCGCCCCGGCGCGATCTACGGCGGCCTGGTGGTGCCGCGGGTCCGGCCCAGCTTCAAGGTGAGCAACAGTGAGCTCATCGAGTTCCTGCGCGACCGGCTGCGCGAGCGCAACGGCCTCGAACCGCCGCTGGCCACCGTCTACGTGCCGGATCCGGCGGGCAACTACAACGTGCTGGTGTCCTACGAGTACCCCGACGTGCACGAGGTGCCGGTCGGCGATGTGCTGATCAAGGTCCCCAAGGGCGTGTACGCCCGCTTCGAGCCCAACGGCGACTATCACGATCCGGTCGAGGACGTCTGGGCTCAGGTCGACGATGCGACGGCGTCGGCGGAGATCACCCGCGCCTACCGCGAGGAGATCGAGATCTGGCGCGGCACCGCCGAGGTGGAGCTCTTCATCTCCATCCTGATCTGATAGCTGTCAGTTAACTAAATCGGAACCAATCAGTCTTTCGGTTGTATTTTGTGACTGATAGCAATGATCTGACCGGGCTAAGTTTCCGCATGCGCATGAGGGTTTCGGGAGATTTGCCAGACGCCTGGACAATTCCATGCGCGTGGCGGATACTCCCCTAGGTGCCCATGCCAGGCACGGTCGATACGTGACCGTATCGGGCGGGAGCGATCAGACGCGCGAAGTTCAGTGCAGCAACGGAGTGGGAACTATATGGCAGTCGATCCAGTCGCGCTGGTCCCGGTTGAGAGTCATGGTGAAGGCATGCTCCGATTTCGTGACACGGAGTCCGGATGCACATTCGTGGCGGGTTCCCCGCGAGTGCATCCCGAACTGTGGCGCCGGTGCATGGATGGGGCACTGCGTGTCTACCGTCACTACGGCGCGGAGGCCGCACTCGAATACGACTCGGTGATCGACGGTCGCTCCACCACGCTGTTCTTCGTAGCCCTGGATGCCGACGGCAATGCGGTGGCGGGGGTCCGCGCCGAGGGCCCGCATCGTCATGTCGACGAGGTGCACGCCATCGCGGATTGGGCCGGGCGACCCGGTGAGGCCGCCTTTCGTCGGATGGTCGCCGAACAGATCGCCGACGGCGTGATCGAGACAAAGGCGGGTTGGGCCGCGCGCGAGGCGCGCGACCGGCGGGCGCTGGCGTCGGGTGTGGCCCGCGCCATCGTGCACTCCATGGTGCTGCTGGGGGCTCGGTACGGCATCGGAGTCTCGCCCGAGCATGCGCTCGCGCGCTACGAATCCAGCGGTGCGCGGGTGCCCTGGTGGATCCCCGCGACGTCCTATCCCGACGACCGCTATCGCACCGTGCCGGTGTGGTGGGATATGCGAACCTATCGGTCTGTCGCGTCCGATGCGCAGCTCCGGCTCATCGATGCCGAATTGGCCGAGCTCACGGGCAATGGTGGGGTGCCTCCGGTGCCATGGCTGCACGACGAGGGACTGGCTCAGGCATGACTACCGGGCATGGAGCGGTCGGTGCCTACCGGCCGTTGCTGCTGGACGAACTGGACCCCGACGATGCTGCTCGGCTCGCGGCATTGCGGGCCGATGCGGCAATCGAATTCACCGATACGCGAAATTTGCTGCGTACGGAATTCTCGACCTTGATAAGCCCCCCGGAATTATCCGAAGGACCCGATTCGGACCGCTGGGCTTACTATCCGTGGCGTCGCCAGGTGGTAGCCCTACCGGGACCGCAGTTGCTGCGAGCACTACGACTCGACCGCAATCGCAATCATGTGACCCGAGCCGAGCAGGAAGCTTTCGCCGGGCAGACGATCGGAGTCGTCGGCCAGAGCGTAGGTCATTCGGTGGCGTACGCGCTCGCGCTCGAAGGAATCTGCGGCGCACTGAGATTGGCTGATTTCGACACCATCGAGTTGACCAACCTGAATCGCGTGCCGGGCACCCTCCTCGATATCGGCGTCAACAAGGCGGTCGTCACCGCCCGGCGTATAGCCGAACTCGACCCGTACCTACCCGTCGAGGTGTTCGAGGCGGGGATCACCGACGACAACCTCGACACCTTTCTCGACGGACTGTCCATCGTCGTCGAGGAGTGCGACTCCCTCGATGTCAAAGTGGCGGTACGCGAAGGCGCCCGCCGCCACCGGCTTCCGCTGCTCATGCAGTCCAACGATCGAGGTCTGCTCGATGTCGAGCGCTTCGACCTGGAACCGGGTCGCCGCCCCTTCCACGGTCTGCTCGGCGATATCCGAGCCGCTGACCTGCGCGGACTGTCCACGCGCGAGAAGGCCCCGCATGTGGTTCGCATCCTGGACGGCCGCAACCTGTCCGACAAGCTCGCGGCCAGCATGGTCGAGATCGGCCGGACACTGAACAGTTGGCCGCAGCTCGGCGGCGAGGTGCAGCTCGGTGGCGCGACCGTCGCCGCGGCGGTTCGGCGCATCGCCCTGGGGCAGAAGCTGCCGTCCGGTCGCACCCGTGTCGACCTGGAACGCTGCCTGGACGAACTCGCCGAACCGGCGCCGGTGGGCGACCTGAACTGGGTCGAGGCGGCGGATACGGAAGCGGCCTCGGCATCGGGCGTCGCGGCGGTGCTGGCCTGTGCGCAGCGCGCGCCTTCGGGCGGTAACGCGCAGCCGTGGACGCTGAGCGTCACCGAGGAAGCGATAACCATCGCGCTGGCGCCGGAACGCACATCCACCATGGACATCGGCTATCGCGGCAGTGCGTTGGCCGTGGGCGCGGCGTTCTACAACGCGCGGTCGGCGGCCGCGGCCCAGGGCCTGCTGGGCGAGCGGAGCGAATTGCGAACCGACGGCCCGGGGCCGCTCACCGCTGTCATCCATCTGGGCGCGGGCCACGATCCGCTGCTCGCGCAGGACTTTGCGGCGCTACTCGGACGCCACACCAACCGTCGGGCCGGTAGTGGTGAACCGCTGGTACCCGGGGTTTCGCAGGCGTTGGCGGACCGGGCCGAGGTCGCCGGGGCGAGGTTGCGCATGGTTACCGCTCGGGCCGAGATCGAGGCCGCGGCGGAGATTCTCGGGGCCGCGGAGCGGATACGCTACCTCACCCCGCGCCTGCACGAGGAAATGTTCGCCGAACTGCGCTGGCCCGGCGACGACCTACGCACCGGCATGGATCTGCGCACCCTCGATCTCGCCCCCGACGAACTGGCCGAACTCGATATCGCGCGGCGGGCCGACGTCATGGCGCAATTGCGCACCTGGTCGGGCGGGGACGCGCTGGGCGACGGCACCCGCGACCGGGTGCGCTCCAGCTCCGCGGTGGCCGCGGTGACCTTCCCGACACCGCCGATGAGCCGACCCGAGGAACTGGCCGCCTATGCGCGCGCCGGAGAGGCGGTCCAGCGGGTATGGATCGAGGCCGAGCGGCATGGTTTGGCGGTGCAACCGGTATCACCGGTGTTTCTCTTTGCCCGACGTCCCGAGGAGTTGCGTAGGGTTTCCCCGGAGTTCGCCGATACACTAACGTCACTTCAGGGCCGCATCCTGAAGGTGTTGGGAGTGCCTGGGCACGAAACGATGGCAATGGTGCTCCGCCTCGGTTACGCGGCGGGTGTCACGGTTCGGAGCAGGCGACTTCCGGTACCGGGCGCGGACACCCGCGGCTAGTGTGATCGGAGACAAGGTGCCTCGGCGAACTCTCGACTCTCTGGTGACCCAGGTCGCCTCCGAGTTGATGGCGGTCGACGCCACGAATCTGGTGGCGGCGAGCGAGCGGGTGCTGTCGTGGCTGGTCGACCACTTCGATGTCGATTTCAGTTTTCTACGCCACACTGATCGGGAACGCAAGACCTCACTGTTGATCGCCGAGTGGCCGCGCCGCCCGGTCTCCGCCGAGGACGATCCGCTGCAGGTCGCGCACGTCGACGAGAATCCCTCGCTCTTTCTCCGACTCGAGCACGCCACCGAGCCCATGATCATCCGGCCCACGTCGGAGTTCGCCGACTATCAGAGACTCATTCAGCGGGCCACGGGAATCGGGGCGGTGTCCGCGGCGGCCGTGCCGCTGGTGTCGCGCGATGAGCCCACCGGTGTGCTGGGCTTCATCAAAGAGGGCGACCGCGAGTGGAGTACGCGGGAGATCAACGTCCTCAAGGCCATCGCCGCGCTGTTCGCCCAGTTGCAGGCGCGGGTCGAGGCCGAGGAACGCCTCCGCTACATCGCCATGCACGACGACCTCACCGGCCTGGCGAACCGCCGGGCGCTGCTCGAGCATATGGAGGAGCGGTTGCGGCCCGGGAATCTGGGGCCGGTGGCGGCGTTCTTCCTCGATCTGGATCGGTTGAAGGCGCTCAACGACTTTCTCGGGCATACGGCGGGGGACAACTTCATTCGGACGCTGTCGGCACGACTACGTGAGAATCTGGATCCGGCGGATATGATCGCGCGGCTCGGGGGTGACGAGTTCGTGATCGTGCCGGCCAAGCCGATGGACGCGGTGGCGGCGGAGAGTGAGGCGGCGCGGATTCGGCAGCTCATCGGGCGGCGAGTCACCGTGGGTGGGGAGTCGGTGAGTCGGGGAGCGAGTGTTGGTGTGGCCGTGGGGATTCCGGGGGAGACCACGGTGGCGGATGTGCTGCGGCGGGCCGATCACGCGCTGTTGTCGGCGAAGTCCAGCGGGGGCAATGGGGTCGCGGTGTTCACCGACGCCATGCGGGCGCAGTTCGAACTCCAGGACGATGTGGAATTGAATCTGCGCGGGGCGGTGGCGGACGGGTCGTTGCTGCTGCACTATCAGCCCGAGGTGGATCTGCGGACCGGGCGGGTGGTGGCGCTGGAGGCGCTGGTGCGCTGGCAGCATCCGACCCGAGGGCTGCTACCGCCGGGGGCGTTCGTGGGGGTCGCGGAGGCCACCAACCTCGCGGGTGAGTTGGGGCGCTGGGTGATTCGCTCGGCCTGTGAACAGTTCGCGAAGTGGCGGCGGCGGGGGCTGGCGTCGAATGTGGTCATTCGCATCAATGTGTCGCCGGTGCAGCTGGTGAGTCTCGATTTCGTCGAGACCATGGAGGATATTCTGCGGCGCTTCGGCATCGACGGCTCGTCGGTCTGCCTGGAGATCACCGAACATGTTGTGGTGCAAGATCTCGCGCGCACCCAGGTGACCCTGCGCGGGCTCAAGCGGATGGGCGTGCAGATCGCCATCGACGATTTCGGCACCGGCTACTCCTCGCTCTCGCATCTGAAGGCGCTGCCGGTGGACGCGGTGAAGATCGACCGGGGCTTCGTGCAGCGGCTGGGAGCCAGCGCCGATGATCTGGCGATCGTGAAATCGATTGTGGGGCTTGCGGGTTCGTTCGGTCTCGGGGTGGTGGGCGAGGGTGTGGAGACGACCGTGGCGGCGCGCACGCTGGTGGCGCTCGGCTGCTATCGGGCGCAGGGCTTCCTCATTGCCCGGCCCATGCCCGCCGAGGAGGTCCAGGCGCATCTGGCGGCCGGGCGGATCGCCCTGGATCTCGATCTGCCGGGGTCCGTTCCTCGCTCGTGACCTGGACGGCCGACCGGTTGTTGAATGTGGTCCGACCCCGAAAATAGGGGCGTTGTCATGGGACTTTCCAATGGCGAACAACTCTGTTCGCGGGTAGCGTGCCCCTGCGACAGGGCTGTCAACTTCGAGGGATGGATCAGCGTGCGTGGTCGTAAGCTCAGCGGCAAGAAGACTGTGATTACCGGCGCGGCGAGCGGTATCGGCCGGGCCACCGCTCTGGCGGCGGCGCGGAAGGGGGCGCGGCTGGTTCTCACCGACGTGAACGAGCAGGGCCTCGCCGAGGTCGTGGAGCGGGTGCGCGCCGAAGGTGGGGTGGTCGAGAACTCGCGCGCGCTGGATGTCAGCGACTACGAGGCCGTGACCGAGTGGGCCGAACAGGTGCACGAGCAACTCGGCTCCGTCGACGTGGTCATGAACATCGCGGGCGTATCCACCTGGGGCACCGTGGAGAACCTGGAGCATCGGCACTGGAAGCGCATGGTGGACGTGAACCTCATGGGACCCATCCACGTGATCGAGAACTTCGTGCCCCCCATGGTCGCGGCCGGACGCGGGGGCGCGCTGGTGAACGTGTCCTCGGCGGCCGGACTGCTGGCCTTCCCGTGGCACGCCGCCTACAGCGCCAGCAAGTTCGGGCTGCGCGGGGTGTCGGAGGTGCTGCGGTTCGATCTGGAGCGCCACGGCATCGCGGTGCACCTGGTGGTGCCGGGCGCGGTGGACACACCCCTGGTGCACACCGTGGACATTGTCGGCGCGGATCGCGACGATCCGCGAATCCAGGCGTGGATCAAGCGGTTCCGGCGGCACGCCAAGCAGCCCGAGCAGGTGGCCGACATCATGGTGCGGGCGGTGGAGAAGGGCACCTACCTGGTGCACACCCAGTTCGACATCCGCTTCGGCTACTGGTGGGCGCGGAAGTTCGCCTGGCCCTACGAGTTCGTCATGCGTCGGGCCAACGACCTGTTCACGACCTTTCTGCCGAAGCCGGAGCGCACTCCGGATCAGGTTTGACACAGGTGTCCGCGGCGTGGATGTCGAGGACGCGGGCACCGGGCCCCTCGTCGCCCAGGTGATCGTGGGCATTGACGATCTTGCAGGTGCCCAGTGACAGGCAGCCGCAGCCGATGCAGCCGGTGAGATTGTCGCGCAGCGCGATCAACTGTGCGATGCGGTCGTCCAGGTCGGCGCGCCACGCCGTGGACAGCGTCTCCCAGTCCCGGCGTGTCGGGGTGCGGCCGTCGGGCAGGTTGTCCAGCGCCTTGCGGATCTCCGCCAGTGGGATGCCCACTTGCTGGGAGATGCGGATGAAGGCCACGCGGCGCAGCGTCTCACGCGGGTAGCGGCGCTGATTGCCGCTGGTCCGACGGCTGTGCAGCAGGCCCTCGCGCTCGTAGAAGTGCAGGGCGGAGACCGCCACGCCGCTGCGTTCGGAGAGTTGTCCGGGCGTCAGTTCCTTCGCCTGCCATGACGCGTGTTGCATACCTGAACAGTACTCGAGGTTGACCGGCGCTCTCGCGCGGGCCGCGCGGCACCCGTGCTCTGGATGCGATGCGGCTGTTGTCCGCGGTGCCGCACCGTGTGCTCGCGTGCGATGCGGCTGGTGGGCTCTGCTTCTCGCGGCTCGGTGCGGCTGCCGCGGGCTCGGCTTGCGGGCGGGTCGAAGCCGGCGTGCGGCGGTGGTGCGAGCGGGCGCGGACGGTCCAGCGTGCGGCGGCGCGAGCCCTGTGCGACCTCCAATTCCCTGCCTTCGGCGCGAATGCGAACTACCGTCGTGTCATGGGAACTGAGGCTGCGCCCGCCGCGCGACCGTTTTCCGTGACCTCCGAGGTCGGCGCGCTGCGCACGGTGCTCCTGCATCGGCCGGGCGACGAGTTGCGGCGATTGACGCCGCGCAACAACGACCAGCTGCTCTTCGACGCCATCCCGTGGGTGGAACGGGCGCAACAGGAGCACGACGCCTTCGCCGACGTCCTGCGCGGGCGCGGGGTGGAGGTGCTGCTGCTGGCCGACCTGCTCACCGAGACCTTGCGGGTGAGCGGGGCGGCGCGGATACAGGGCATCTCCGGTGCGGTGGACGCGCGGCGGCTCGGCCATGTGCTCGCCGACGAACTGGCCGCCCACCTGCGCACCGTGCCCGCGCCCGAGCTGGCCCAGATCCTCATGGCCGGAATGACTTTCGACGAACTGCCGTTCGGGCCGGACGCCACCTCGCTGGTGCGGCGCATGCACCACGGCCACGACTTCGTCATCGACCCGCTGCCGAACCTGCTGTTCACCCGCGATTCCTCGTTCTGGGTGGGCCGCCGCTTCGCCATCACCTCGCTCGCCATGCCCGCACGGGTGCGGGAGACCTCGCTCACCGACCTCATCTACGCCTTCCACCCGCGCTTCCTGCACGTGCGCCGCGCCTACGAATCGCACACCGCCCCCATCGAAGGCGGCGACGTGCTGCTGCTGTCACCCGGCGTGGTGGCGGTCGGGGTGGGGGAGCGCACCTCCCCGGCGGGCGCGGAAGCCCTGGCGCGCAGCCTCTTCGAGGACGACCTCGCCCATACCGTGCTCGTGGTGCCGATCGCGCAGACTCGTGCCACGATGCATCTGGACACGGTGTGCACCATGGTCGACGTGGACGCGGTGGTGATGTACCCGGCGGTGCAGGACTCCCTGTGCGCCTTCGCCATTCGCAAGACCGACGGCGGCGGTGTGAGCATCGGCGGCCCCGACCCCTTCCTGCGGGTGGCGGCCGACGCCATGGGAATCGGCAAACTGCGGGTCGTGGACACCGGTCTGGACGGTGTCACCGCCGAACGCGAACAGTGGGACGACGGCAACAACACGCTCGCGCTCGCGCCCGGTGTCGTCGTCGCCTACGAGCGCAATGAGATGACCAACGCGCGGCTCGCGGACGCGGGCATCGAGGTATTGCAGATTCCGGGGTCGGAACTGGGTTCCGGTCGCGGCGGCCCGCGCTGCCTGTCCTGTCCGCTGTCGCGTGAGGAGGTGTGAGAAGACCATGCTGGACATCCCGGTCGACCACCACTCGACGGTGCCGCCCTACGAACAGCTGCGGCAGGGCGTCATCGCCCGGGTGCGATCCGGTGAGCTGGCCGCCGGGACCAAGATCCCCACCGTGCGCGCGCTGGCCGCCCAGTTGCGGCTGGCCCCGAACACGGTGGCGCGGGCCTATCGGGAGCTGGAACAGGACGGTGTGCTCGAAACCAGGGGCAGGCTGGGCTCTTTCATCGCCTCCTCGGGCGACCCGACCAGTGATACCGCGGGCCGCGCCGCCACCGAGTACGTGGGCGTCATCCGCCGCCTCGGCCTGGACGACGAGGCGGCGGTGCGCTATCTGCGGGCCGCGCTGGGGGAATCCGACCCCGGTTGACCGGGCGCTACCGCCAGCTCGGCAGCCACAGGTGATCGTGCCAGTTGCCGATCGTGATCGGGTACGCGGTGAGAATCGGCCACAGCCAGATGAAGTTCGCGATCACCAGCGCCAGATACAGGCACACGATGAGCAGCCCCAACCCCTGCCGTTCACTGGTCGGCAAGAACCGCTGCCACTCCGGCACGCCCGATAGTCGCCGCCCGCTCGGCGCGGCGTGCCCGAGGATGTCACCGAGCACCAGGGCCACGGCCATGGCCAGGAACGGGGCCAGCGGCACCGCGTAGAAGAAGTACATCTGCCGGTCCAGCGACAGGAACCAGGGCAGCAGGCCCGCGCCGTAGCCCACCAGCACCGCCGCGTACCGCCAGTCGCGCCGCACCAGCGTCCGCCACAGCGCCCAGCCCAGCACGGGCAGCGCCACCCACCACAGGGCGGGCGTGCCGATCAGCATGATCGCCTTCACGCACTGCGAGCTGCCGCAGCCGGTGACGCCGGAGTCGGCGTAGTAGTAGAGCATCGGGCGCAGGCCCATCGGCCAGGTCCACGGCTTCGATTCCCACGGATGGTGATTGCCCGCCGAGTTGGTGAGACCCTCGTGGAAGCGCAGCACCTCCGCCGAATAGAACCAGAGTGAGCGCAGCGCGTCGGGCACCCAGGAGAACAGGCCGTCGCTGCCGAGTTTGGGACTGCCGACCACCCAGCGGTCGTAGGTCGTCTCGCCGCCGAACCAGGCCCACCAGGTGGCGAGGTAGACCAGCACCGGGACGACCACCAGGGCGTAGGCGGTGGGGACGAGATCGCGCACGGCGGTGCCCTGCCAGGGCAGGCGTACCCGGTAGCCGCGCCGGGCGGCGAGGTCGAAGGCCAGGCTGAGCAGGGTGAAGGCCGCCACGAAGTACAGTCCCGACCATTTGGTTCCGCAGGCCAGGCCGAGCAGCACGCCCGCGCCGAACCGCCACCAGCGCACCCCGAAGCGGGGACCGTACGGGCTGTCCCCGATCCGGCCCTCCCGGTCCACCCTGGCCATGCGGGCGCGCATCTCGTCGCGATCCACGATCAGACAGCCGAACGCGGCGACCACGAACAGCGCCTGGAAGATGTCCAGCATGCCGATGCGCGAGGACACGAAGGTGACCCCGTCGGCGATCAGCAGAATGCCCGCGAACGCGCCCACCAGCGTGGAACGCGTCATCCGCCGCACGATGCGGATCACCAGCAGCACCAGCACGGTGCCGCAGACGGCGGCCGTGAACCGCCACCCCCAGCCGTTGTAACCGAAGATCGCCTCGCCGATGGCGATCATCTGCTTGCCCACCGGCGGATGCACCACCAGGCCGTAGCCGGGATTGTCCTCGACTCCGCCATTGGTCAGCACCTGCCAGCCCTGCGGCGCGTAATGCTTCTCGTCGAAGACCGGCGTCTTGCCGTCGGTCGGATACCCCAGCATGAGGAACCGGGTGAACCCCGCGATGGCGGTGAGCACGAGCGTGACCACCCACCCGCGCACCCGATCGGTGGGCCCGATCTCCAGCGACGGTGTGAGCGGTGCCGGGCTGGACATCGCCACCCCATTGTCCGGGGCGGACGGTCGAGTATCGGTCACCTGGGTCACGACCCGATGGTATGCGGTGCGCCGGTGGCGGGGCGCGGCCGGTGAGTTCGGGCGCGAGCCTCCGGCCTGAGCATGCAGCGCGCTCGTGTGTGGACGCCGGGATCGCGTAAGCAGCCGTTGCTGGCTCGTGCGCGGCGGGTACCCGAGCTTGTGGCTGCCTGTATGTCCGGTGCGTTCGAAGGCTCGGGGCGGGGAGCGAGCGGGGCACCCATGCGGGGATGCCGGGGAGCCGACCGGCTGAGGTGCGGGGACCGGTGTGCGGGAAGACCGTGGCGAAACGAACGCTGGGCGAGACCGGTGAGTTCGGGTGGGAGCCTTCGGCCTGAGCGCCCCAGCGCGCGAGTGTGTCTCGGGGTGCCCGGATACCGCGCGACCGAGGTCTGGGAAAGCGGGGGCCGGGGTGCGGCAGCGCCGGGGCACCGAGGATCGGGGTGCCGTAGGAGCGGCGGGTGCATGCCGGTAGTCGAGGATGTCGCGCACCGGTGGCGAGAGTGCGCGGGTCGCGACCCCCGCCGCACGATGCGGGTGTGTCGGCTTCGGCGGCGTCCGTATGCTGGGCGCGGCGGACGGGCGCATTCGGCCGTGTCGCTGCCGGAGCCGCCGCGGTCTGTCGTTCGGGCCGCGTGGCTCCTGCGTCGTACCCGGCGAGCGAGCGTCGCGGGTGGTTGTACGCGGCTTTCGAGACGATGACGAGGAGCGGTGAGCGATATGGGTGAGGCGTCGGGGCGGCTGGTGCTGGCCGCTACGCCGATGGGGGATGTCGGTGACGCCTCGAAGCGGTTGCGGGATGCGCTGGGCGCGGCCGATATCGTCGCGGCGGAGGACACCCGGCGCACGCGGTCGCTGGCCAAGGCGCTCGGAATCGAGATCACGGGGCGGGTGGTGAGTTTCTACGATCACGTCGAGACCGCCCGGATTCCCATGCTGCTGGCGGAGATCGAGTCCGGTCGCACGGTGCTGCTGGTCACCGACGCGGGTATGCCGTCGGTCAGCGACCCCGGCTACCGCATGGTCGCCGCCTGCGTCGAGCGCGAGCTTCCCATCACCTGCCTGCCCGGCCCGTCGGCCGTGACCACCGCCCTGGCCCTGTCCGGCCTGCCGGTCGAGCGGTTCTGCTTCGACGGTTTCCCGCCGCGCAAATCCGGCCAGCGCAAGGAATGGCTGCGCACACTGGCCGCCGAACCCCGCGCCTGCGTGTTCTTCGAAGCCCCGCACCGCCTGGCCGACTGCCTGGCCGACGCGGTGGAAATCCTTGGGCCCCAGCGCCGCGCGGCCGTATGCCGCGAACTCACCAAAACCTACGAGGAGGTCGTCCGCGGCACCCTGGCCGAACTGGCCGCCTGGGCCGTCGACGGCGCGCGCGGCGAGATCACCGTCGTTCTGGAAGGCGCACAACCGGTTTCGGCCGCCCCCGAAGACCTGGTCGAGCGCGTCGAGGGCCTGGCAGCCAAGGGACTGCGACTCAAGGACGCCTGCGCCGAGGTAGCCGCCACCACGGGCGCGTCCCGCAAGGAACTCTACGACGCCGTACTGGCCGCCCGTTCGGCCGAATAGGTCTGTTCTACGCCTACCGCCGGTACCTGCGTGCCTCCCGCGTGAGGGCGGTGATCCGTTCCGGCCGGTGCGCCCCATTCAGTTCCGCGACCAGTGCGTCCGGGCACAGCTCGTACACTTCACCCCACCAGCGGCGAATCTTGTTGTCCCAGATGCGATAACCCCCGGTCACCCCGCGCGGTACGTAGCGTCGTCGGCTGATCGGCAGTCCTTCCTGATGTCCGGTGAGCACACGCTACCTGGGCGCGGCCACGGTGACCAGCGGTTTCCGCCCCGCTGGCGCGGAGATGCCGGGCTCCGCTGTCGCGTCCTCGAGCCCATCCCGGGCAGCCGCGCGGTGCAGCGTCGTCGGCTCCGCGCTATCCCCTCGCCGGAACCTTCGTTTCCGGGGAGTCGGCGGTGACCGGTTCCGGCGGCTGCGCGGCGCGGCGGCCGGGCAGCCACCAGTTGGCCTCGCCCATGAGTTTCACCAGGGCGGGGACCAGGAGCATGCGGACCAGGGTGGCGTCGATGAGCAGGGCGATGACCATGCCGAGGCCGAGGAAGCGCATGGGGGTCAGCGGGGAGATGGTGAACGCGCCGGTGATGAGGACGAGCAGGGTCGCGGCGGCGGTGATCACGCGCGCGGTCCGCACGGTGCCGGTGCGGACGGCCGCCGTGGTGTCGGCTCCGGCGTCGTGCGCCTCCTTCATGCGGGAGAGCAGGAACACCTCGTAGTCGGTGGACAGGCCGAAGACCACGGCGATGATGAGCACCACCATCCCGCCGGACAGCGGGCCGGGGCTGATGCCGAGCGCATCCGCCAGATGCCCCTGGTCGAAGATCCAGGTCAGGATGCCGAAGGTGGCGGCGAGGCTGAGGAAGGCCATGAGGACGGCCTTGAGCGGGAGCACCACCGAGCGGAAGGCCAGCAGCAGCACCAGCAGGGTGGCGGCGACCATGACCACGAGCATCAGCGGCATGGCGTCCACGACGCCGGTGACGCTGTCCACGGTGGCGGCGCTCGCCCCGCCGACCCGCAGCCGCACACCGTCGAGGCGCAGTGCCCGAATGTCGTTCACGGTCTCCTGCGCGTCCGGCGAGCGGTCGGGCGCGGCCAGCGCCGCGTGCAGGACGGCGGTATCGTCCCGGGTGCCCAGCGAGAGCACCTGCCGCACACCGGGCACCGCCCCGATCTCACGCAGGCCCGCCGAGATGTCGGCACTCGCGGGCGCGGTTCCGTCGGCACGGGTGAGCAGGACGGTGGCGCCACTGTTCGCGGCGGGGAAGTTCGCACTCAATTCCTCGACGGCGGCGCGCTTCTCGTTGCCGGGCGGCAGCGCTGTGTGGTCGATATCGCCCAACCGCACGCCGGTCAGCGGTGCGGCGAGCACCAGCAGCAGTCCGCCCACGGCGATGGCGACCGTGCCGGGCCGCCGCATGACCGCGGTGACCACGCGGCCCCAGAACCGTTGCGCGCGTTGCTCGGCGTGCTCGTAGGCGTCCGCCCGCCAACTCCACTTGCGGATCCGGGGTCCGAGCAGCATGAGCGCGGCGGGCAGCGCGCTGATCGACAGCAACGCCGCCAGCGCCACCGCGGCGATGGCCCCGACGCCCAGCGACCGCAGCACCGCCTGCGGAAACACGAAGGTGCCCGCGAAGGCGCACATGAGCAGCAGCGCCGAGAAGGTGACGGTGCGCCCGGCGGTGAGCAGCGCCCGCGTCACCGCCTCGTCCACGGTGCGGCCCTGCCCGAGTTCCTCCCGGAACCGCCCGACCACGAAAAGCCCGTAGTCGATGGCCAATCCGAGCCCCAGCAGCGACACCACGTTCATGGCGAACACGCTGACCTCGGTGACGTGGGCGATGAGCCCGACCGCGCCCAGCGCCCCGATCACGGCCAGCGTGCCCACCGCCACCGGCAGCAGCGCCGCCACGATGCCGCCGAACACCAGCACCAGCACCACGGCCGTGAGCGGGATCGAAATCGCCTCCGCCACGATGAGATCGCGCCGCGACTGCTGGCCGATCTCGTCGGCCAGCGCGCTGTACCCGGTCAACTGGGTGCGGATGCCCGGCACCTCGAGGTCGGCCGCGATCTCCGGGTACACCGCGATCCGCCGGTTGTCGTCCCCGGCGGCGAACACCACGGCCAGCGCCTGCCGTCCGTCGGGTGAGCGCAGGAATTGCTGTCGCGCACTGTTCCAATAGGTTTCGACGGGCCGGTCGAGCAGCGCCGGGTCGATGCGCTGGACGGCGCGCGCGACGCTGGGGCCGATGTCGTCGAGCGTCTGCCCGTCGGGCGCGGTGTAGATGGCGATGATGTCGGGATTCTGCGGGCCGAACCGTTCCGTCACCCAGCCGTCCACCGCGGTGGACTCACTGCCGGGGTCCGCGAATCCGGCCGCGCTGACCTTCTCCGCCAGTCCAGCGGCGAAGACCCCGGACAGCAGCGCGAACAGCACGGCGGCCGCCAGCACCAGTCGCGGCCGGGCCACCACCACCCGCGCCCACCGCGTCATGACGCCGCCGAATCCGTCTGCGCGAACTCGCTCTCCAGGGTGTGGACGATCTTGTCCAGCAGCGCTTCGAGACGCTCGGGAATGCCGCGCCCGCTGCGCGCCGACACGGACAGCTCGGTGCGCCCGTCGCCCTCGGTCATGCCGAACAGCAGCGGCATGGCCACGCTGTGCTGCGGCAGCACCCGCACGGCGGTCGGACGGAAGCCGGGCACCGCGAGTTCGTCGAAGTCGTAGCGTCCCATATGGGAGACGGTGGCCGAGGCGAGGTTGTAGCCCCACCGGGAGCCGACGAAGTTCAGCGTCCGCAGCAGCGAACGTCCTACGGCGGGCGGCAGTGTGGTGAGCCCGCTGTTGTCCATCTGATTGAGCTCGCGGCCCTCGCGCAGTCCGGCCTTCTTCATCTCGTTGAGCTGTGCCACCGTGGCGACGCCGCGCACATCGAGGAACAGCGGCAGCGCGAGATTCGCGGTGGAGCGCAATTCCGGATCGTGGCGGCGCAGATCGACCGGAATCATGATGCGCGAGCGCGGCCCACCCCACTCGGTGAGGATGGCGGCGACCCGCTCCAGCGCGCGCGGTCCGGTGGCGTTGATGGTGCGGCAGCGCAGCAGATGCCGAGGCTCACCCGGCTCCTGCCGCCCGTGACCGACCGCCGAGCGGAAGCTCGGGTTCATGAGCGTCGGCCGCCCCGGCGCGCCGACCTTGCGCACCAGTTCGGCGTCGGCGATGGGATCGGCCGCGCCCACCGGCTCCTGCCCGCGCAGCACCCGCAGCACATCGGTGACGAACATGATCATGCCCATGCCGTCCATCACCCCGTGGAACACCCGGAACACGACGGTGGTCGGCGCGGCCGTCAGCAGCAGCACCTCCACCGTCGATTCCGGTGTGGGGCCGATCGGGCTGGTGAGCACCGGATCCGCCTCCAGCTCCGGGAACCGCAGCGCGTGGTCGACCACCCGCACCGCGGGCGCGATGCCGCTGTCCACCCAGTACTTCCCGTCGCGCACCAGCCGCGCGCCCGGATTGGCCTGCGCCGCCGTGGCCACCGCACGCCGCAGCTCGTCGGCGTCGAGGGTGCCGGTGCCCTCGATCGCCAGCTGCATGAGGAACGGCGGAGCCAGATCCCGCATCGGGAAGTAGATGAGCTCGGTGGGGGAGATAGGTCGTCGGAAACCGGTGTCGTTGCTCATGGCCTGCTCTCAATCACCGAATGTTCTTGGTCAATTCCTCGACGCCGCCCTGGGTTTCGAGCCAGGCCAGCAGTTCGCGCAGCCCCTGCGCCCGGTCCACGACCGGCACGTACCCGAAATCGCGGGCCGCCGCCGAGGTGTCGTAGGTGGCGGTGCGGGTCATCAGCGCCACCACGTAGCGCGACAGCGGCGGTGACCAGCGGGTGGCGACGGCCGGTACCCGCCAGATGGTTTCGATGACCGACACCACGGCGTCGAGCACCCGCCGGTTCGGCTGCCGGCTCGGCTGCTCGTAGCCGAGGTCGGTGGCGACCTCGCCGAGGAAGCCCCACACGTCGGTCTGCTCGGCATCGGCGACGAAATACGCCTTCCCGCCGACCCGATCGGACTCGGCGGCCGTGACGCTGGCCTCCACGATGTTCTCGACGTGGCACAGCGAGGCGAATACCTGTTTGCCGTAGGACAGATCCGGCAGCGAACCCTCGGCCGCCTTGCCCAGCAGCCGCACGATCGGCCCGCTGCGATCACCCGCGCCCCAGATGGCGCGCGGGCGCAGCGCACACGTGCGGAAGGTCTCCGAATTCGCCGACAGCACGGCGCGTTCGGCGGCCGCCTTGGTTTCGGAGTACAGGTTCAGGTAGCGGCTCGGGTACGGCACCGATTCGTCGATATCGACCTGATCGCCGCCGTCGCGGTCCATGAGCGCACTGGGACTGGAGATGAAGACGAAGCGGGAAGCCCCGTTGCGCCGCGCGGCGGCCAGCAGTTGCACGGTGGCGCTGACGTTCTCGGCCCAGAACTGCTGCCGGGTGCCACGCTCGTCGACCCGCGCCGCGCTGTGGAATACCACGTCGATGCCCTTGGTGGCCTCGTCGAGCGATCCGGCGTCGGTGAGATCGCCGGTGACGATCTCGATGCGGTCGATGACGTCGGCGAGGTCACGCAGATTGCTGGTGGGCCGCGCCAGAATCGCCACGTCGTAGTCGCCGTCGCGGACCAGGCGGCGCACGATGGCGCCGCCGAGGAATCCGGACGCGCCCGTCACGAGTGCTTTCACGCCGCCACCTCCTGTGTCTTCCACCAGGTGAGCCCGAAGATCTGGGTCAGCACGGCGGTTTCGACCGGTGACGTGCCGCTGCCCTCGGCGGCGCGCAGCGCGGCCGGGATCTGGGCCGCGTGCACCACGATGCTGAGGAAGGCGTCGATCCAGAAGACGGCGCGCAGCAGCCGATTGGCCGGGGCGCGACCGGTCAGCGCGGCGATCAGGCCGACCACCAGGTACAGCCAGCCCAGGATCGGGACCGCGCGCAGTGCGAGAACCTTCATTACCTCTCCGTCCCTAGTTGCCGCTGCGCCCAGATCGCCAGCTGCTCGCGGCCGATCTTGGCATTGTGCCGAATATCCACCGGGAACTTCGGGTGGAACAGGAAGCGGGAAACCTTCGCGGTGACCTCGAATTCGGCGGCCCGCTGGCGCAGCGCCACGGCGACGGCGTCGACATCGGCACCCGGCTCGGCCTCCACGCACAGCACCGGCGTCTGCCCGCCGCGCGGCCCGACCCCGACCAGCGCCGTGCGGGCCACGCCCGGCACCGTATTGAAGACCTGTTCGACCTGCACGGTGAACATGGGTCCGTCGGCGGTGTGCACGCGCTGGCTCTTGCGGCCGCAGAACCAGATTCGGCCCTCGGCGTCGATCCAGGCCAGATCGCCGGTGCGGTGCCATACGGTGTCGCCGTCGTGGATCTTGCCCGCCGTATTGGCCTCGGGCGGCCAGAAATAGCGGGTGCTCACATTCGGCCCGGAGACCACGAGTTCGCCGATCCCATTGGTGGCGTACAGCTCCGAGGACAGCTCCTCCACCCGATCCCAGGTGGGCAGCGGGTCGTCGGTGATCGCGACCACCCGGGCGCGCACCCGGTCGCTGGGGCGGCCGATGCAGGTGCCCTCGCCGCGCTGCGCCCGCTCCACCAAACCGTCGAACAGCTCCCGCGATTCGATGGTGGACATGGGCAGCGCTTCGGTGGAGCCGTAACCCGCGTGGATCTCGGCGTCCGCGGCGAGCACCTTCCGCAGGCCCGCGATGCACCAGTTCGGCACCGGCGCACCACCGGAGTAGATGCTGTGCAGGCTGGGCACCGCCGCCCCGGTGCGCTCCAGGTGCCGCAGCAGCGGAATCAGCACCGCGGGGGAGGCGAACATGGTCCGCACGCCGAACCGGTTGACCGCATCCACCACGTGCGCCGGGTCGGTGGACCCGACCTGGCTGGGAATCAGCGGCGGCAGCACACAGCGCGCGCCGAGCAGCAGGTCCAGGATGCCGACCAGCGGCAGCGTGATGAGCGAGGTGTCCGGCGGGACGTGGCCGCGCGCGGCGTGCACCTGCTCGACCATGGCCGAGAGATTTCCGTGCGTCATCTCGACGGCTTTGGCCGGTCCGGTGCTGCCGGTGGTGTAGGCGATGAGCAGCAGCTCGTCATCGGGAGCCGGTTCGCGCTGCCGCAGGGTTCCGGTCGGTCGGGTGCCCCAGCTGGCAAGGGTGGGGCCGCGCCAGAACCAGCGCCTGCCGACCGTCACCGTCACCCGCACGCCGCGGAAGTAGTTGCGGAACAGCACCCGGGCCGCGTGCGCGGGCGGGATGCCGATGAACGCCTCGGCGTCGGCGGCGCGTAGGCAGCGCAGCATCTTGCGCAGGCCCATGCCCGGGTCGATGGCCACGGGTACCGCGCCGATCTTCAACAGTCCCAGCATGATCGCGTACAGCTCGGGGCTGGGCAGCACCAGCACGATGGTGCGGGTGCCGCGCCCGACACCGGCCGCGCTCAA
Organism: Nocardia sp. CC201C; assembly: GCF_030010695.1. Lineage (NCBI taxonomy): Bacteria > Bacillati > Actinomycetota > Actinomycetes > Mycobacteriales > Nocardiaceae > Nocardia > Nocardia sp. CC201C. The sequence goes on along the minus strand of NZ_JASCXP010000044.1, from coordinate 8,819 downwards.
CCGTTCGGCGATGGCGTCGGACCAGGCGTCGAGTTCGCGATAGGTGAGGTACCGGTAGTCCGGCAGCCCGGACGGGTTCTTGCCACCCGGGAAGATCACGGCCTCGCGATCCGGCTGGTCGGCCACGACCGCCCGGAAGCGGTCGATGGCCTTCCAATAGGTGCCCGCCGTCACGCGGCGGCCCCGGCGAGGGCGGGCAGGCGGTAGAGCACCGCGGCGGCGGCCGGACCGGCGCCGGCGGCCACGAAGAGCACCTGACGGTACGCCGACAGCGAATCGTCCTGTGCGGCGGCGTCATAGGCCAGCGGCAGCGCGGCGGTGTGCGGATCGCCCTGGGACAGGTCGGGAGTCCGCACCGCCTCGGGGGCGATGCCCAGTTCGGCGGCCAGCCGGGCCGGGAACGACGCGCTCGGCGTGGAGGCGATCACCGCCGTACCGGCCGGATCGATGTCACCCGCCTCGTCGAGCGCGGCCCGCGCTGCCCGCACGGCGACCGCGAGCAGCCGGTCCTCGGCGTCGGCGTCGCGCTCCACGGTCATCAGACCGCGGCCCACGGTGCCCATGGTGGCGACGTCGACATAGGACTCGACGGCGGGAGTGCCCGCACCCGAGACCGTGTGTACCCGGCCGAAACCTTCCGGCTCGTCGGTGAATTCCAGCAACAGCGCGGCACCCGCGGTGGCGTAGGGGAATTCGTCGTCGGCGGCCGACCGCGTCAGCGACGGGTGGGTGTCGCCGGAGACCACCAGCACGTGTTCGGCACTGCCGGTGGCCAGCACCGACTGGGCCACCTGCACCCCGTTGAGCACGCCGACCGCGCCGTTCATGAGGTCGAAGGAGAACGACCGGGGGTCCTCCTTGGCGTAGTCGAGCCCGATCCCGGCGGCCTTCTGAATGAGTGCCGAGACAGCGGGTTCGACGGTGTTGGAGTCGCGGAACACGCCGGTGTTGATCAGCACCCCCACCTGGTCGGGCCGCACACCGGCCCGCTCCAGGCTCTGCCGCGCCGCGCGGGCGCTGTGCTCGACGATGCTGAAAGTATCGGTGTCCCGGCTGGTTCCGGTGGATTTGATGCGCACGCCCATAGCAGCTTCAGACCTTCAGCGAAGAAATCGTGGTGGACAGGAATCCGGCGACCACGCCGGAGGCGGCCGGGACCATGAGCAGCTTGGCTCCGGCCGGAATGGCCTGCTGGCTCAGCTGGTCGTGCAGCACGATGAAATGTGAAGTGGTGGAGGTGTTTCCGTACTTGTGGATGACATTCAGATCCGGCGGCATCGGGACGCCGAATTCCCGCGCGGCGATGGCGTTGATGAACGGCACCGCGCCCGCGCCGAACTGGTGGTGGATCATGTAGTCGAACTTCTCGTCCGCGAAGGACCTGCCCTGCCGCTCCAGGTATCCGCCCTGCGTATCGGTCCACAGCAGGAAGCGCGACTCGTTGTGCATCTTCCGGTTGTCGGTGTAGAGCGCGACACCCTGTGACTTGTCACTGGGCATGCCCAGGCACAGGTGCGAGTACTCCGAGGCGGTGGTCAGCTCGATGTAGTGGATCTTGTCGGCGTCGTCGACTGCCTCATCCAGTACGACTGCGGCACCGGAATCGCCCACCGTGAGTGAGGCGAATTGCAGATCGTATTTCTCGGAGATTTCTTCGACGGCGGTTTCCGCTATAGGGGTGATGGCCTCGCCGCTGACCACGATTCCGCGTCGCACCGCACCCGAGCGAATCATTCGATCCAGAATGTAGGTGCCGGTGAGCATACCCGCGCAGGCATTTGACAGATCGAAGGTGATGACATCTTCACGCGCGCCGATGGCGCGGCCGATCGCACCCGCGAAGGAGGGCTCCATATACATCTTGGTGCCGTCCTTGGACCGCGTGATCGAGGTGGAGATGATCACGTCCAGATCCGAGGCCGCATACTGTGACCTGGACAGACAGTCCTCCACCGCATTCATGGCGAGGGTGAAGGAATCTTCGACGTTCCCGGGTTCGGTGGAGCGGAAACGCCGCTCCTGGACACCCGTGATCTTTTCGAGATCGAAGCCGGGTGCGGTTTTCAATTGCGATACGAGTTCTTCGGTGGTGACTCGTTTGGACGGCAGATATGCGCCGATCGCCTCGAATCGTGAATACGGCACGGGGACTCCTCGGAAGTAGGGAGCAATTCATTCGATAGCGGGGACGCATGGAAGGCTACCCGAGGGTAACTTCGTCTGCGACATCGCCGATCGAGGCCAACTGTCTGGGACATTTGGGTTCGTCACAATTTATGTAACCGAAAGTCTCACAAACTGCATGCGATTCGGCTATCAGTGCTTCACCTCGGGTGATCAGGTGATCTTGGTGTCGGCGTGGGCTCGGGGCCAACCGTCGGTTACCCGGGAAAATCTGTGCGAACGACCAGTCTTGATTATCGGACTGACGGTTTCGCTGTGAGAGACTTCACCGCCTCCGGACCTCCGAACGCAGAGCGGCCGGGCACGATTTCTCGTACCCGGCCAGCGGCGAGCAAACTGTCTGGGCGACAGCCCTTTTCGAGCGACTACGCCTTGGGCTCCACGAACTTCGGGAAGACCACCTCCGGCGCGGGCAGTGCGATGCCCGGCTGGATCGGCGTGGCGATATCGGCGAAGGTGCGGCCGGTCTGACCCAGCAGGTCCAGGATCTTGTTCGCCGAACCCGGAATCACCGGCTGCGCCAGGATCGAGACGATGCGCAGCACCTCCATGGTCACGTAGAGGATGGTGCCCTCCCGTGCGGTGCCCTCCGGCGTACCGGCCTTGGCCAGCGTCCACGGGGCCTGCGCGGAGAAGTAGCGGTTGGTCTCGCCGAGCATCAGCCACAGCTGTTCCAGGCCGAGGTGGATCTGCTGCTGGTCGAATTCGGCGCGCACCTTCTCCAGCAGCCCGTTCGCCCGGTCCAGCAGCGCCCTGTCGTCCTCGGTGAACTCACCGGGCGTCGGCGCCACGGGGCCGAAGTCGCGGGCGACCATCTTCAGGCAGCGCTGCGCCAGGTTGCCGTATTCGTTGGCCAGGTCGGTATTGATGCGCCCGACGATGGCCTCGTGGCTGTAGGAGCCGTCCTGTCCGTAGGAGATCTCACGCAGCAGGAAGAAGCGCACGGCGTCGAGGCCGTAGGTGTCGACGAGTTCCATCGGATCGACCACATTGCCGACCGACTTCGACATCTTCTCGCCCTTGTTGTACAGGAACCCGTGCACGAACACGCGTTTCGGCAACTCGATACCGGCCGACATCAGGAAGGCGGGCCAGTACACGCAGTGGAAACGGGTGATGTCCTTGCCGATGATGTGCAGATCGGCGGGCCAGAACTTCTGGAACGCGGCGGAATCGGTATTCGGGAAGCCCGCGCCGGTGAGGTAGTTGGTGAGCGCGTCCACCCACACGTACATGACGTGCGCCGGATCGCCCGGCACCGGCACCCCCCAGTCGAAGGTGGTGCGGGAGATGGACAGATCCTTCAGCCCGGCCTTGACGTAGGAGACGATCTCGTTGCGCCGGGTGGCGGGCGCGATGAAGTCCGGCCGCGTCTCGTAGAGCTCGAGCAGCCGGTCCTGGTAGTTGGACAGCCGGAAGAAGTAGTTCGACTCCTCGGTCCACTCCACCGGCGTCCTGGTCTCGGTGGAGACCCGGGTGCCGTCGTCGAGGACGGTGGTCTCCTCCTCGGTGTAGAACGCCTCGTCGCGCACCGAGTACCAGCCCGAGTAGGTGTCGAGGTAGATGTCGCCATTGGCGGCCATCCGCTCCCAGATGGCGATGGACGCGGCGTGGTGGTCCTCGTCGGTGGTGCGGATGAACCGGTCGAAGGAGACGTCGAGCGCTTTGTCCATCCGTTCGAACACGTCCGAGTTGGCCGCCGCGTACTCGCGCTCGGGCACGCCCGCGGCCTTGGCGGCCTGCTGCACCTTCTGGCCGTGCTCGTCGGTGCCGGTCATGAAGAACACGTCGAAGCCGTCGAGCCGCTTGAAGCGGGCCAGGGCATCGGACGAGATGTACTCGTACGCGTGCCCGATGTGCGGCGCACCGTTCGGGTAGGCGATGGCCGTGGTGATGTAGAAGGCCGGTGCTGAGGCGCCAGGGGTGGCTGTGCGGTCGGATGCGCTCATGGTGTGTCCTACTGTAATCGGCGTGCCTGCTGTCGCTCCCCTCAATATCCCTGTAAGCGGTGGTGTCGATGAGTAAGAAGCGACCCGCGCCGGAGCTGCCCGAACCGCTGTCCCCGCTCGTGGACGCGCACACCCATCTGGATGCCTGCGGCGCGAGCGACGCGGAATCGGTTGCCGCCATTGTGGATCGGGCCCAGGCGGTGGGCGTCGGACAGGTGGTGACGATCGCCGACGACCTGGAGGCCGCCCGTTTCGCGGTGCGTGCCGCGCACTGGGATCGGCGGGTCTACGCGGCCGTCGCACTGCATCCGACCCGTGCCAACGCCCTCGACGACGCGGCCAAGGCCGAGTTGGAGAAGTTGGCCGCCGATCCGCGCGTGGTGGCCGTCGGCGAGACCGGACTCGACTACTACTGGCCGGGCAAGCTGGAGGGCTGCGCCGATATCGAGGAGCAGGTCGAGGGCTTCCGCTGGCATATCGACCTGGCCAAACGGCTGGGCAAACCGCTCATGATCCACAACCGGGAAGCCGACCATGATCTGCTCGCCGTCCTGCTGGACGAGGGCGCGCCGGAAACGGTGATCTTCCATTGCTTCTCCTCCGACGCGAGCATGGCCATCGCCTGCGTGGAGGAGGGCTACTACCTGAGTTTCTCCGGAACGGTGAGTTTCAAGAATGCCCACGAATTGCGGGAGGCCGCGAAACTGGTGCCGGAGGATCGGATTCTGGTCGAAACGGACGCGCCCTTCCTGACCCCGCACCCCTTCCGTGGCGCGCCGAACGAGCCGTACTGCCTGCCGTACACGGTGCGGGCGCTGGCCGAACTCCGTGAACAGGATCCGGTGCGACTGGCCAAGATCACCACGGCGAATGCGCGGCTGGTCTACGGAATCTGAACTCGCACGATTTCTGCGAGAAAGTCACGGGTTGCGTACTTTCCACCCGGGAGTCGCGCGGTGTGGCTTCGCTCACTATGATCTAGCCGAATCGTGACCAACCAGCGCTTCGATATCGGGTCGTTATTCTGAAACGCCCCGGTACGCGTGGAGTGGTTGTCAATTCATGACCCCCTCGTTATCGTACTGTGACCATGCCGGGATTTCCGATGAACGCTCTGACGAAGATCAACTCGTCGCGCTCGCCGTTGCTGTACGGCGCCATCGCGGCGATGCTCGTCACGCTCGTCGTCGGCGCCGGGTTGGCCATCGTGAACCACAAGACGGTGACCGTCGTGGTCGATGGGCAGAAATACCTCCAGAGCACCATGTACCGCGATGTGCGCGGGGTGCTGAAGGCGGCCGGATTCTCGGTCGACGACAAGGACGATGTCAGCCCGGCCGCGAACGCCACGGTCGCCGACGGGGCCACCATCACCCTCAACCGCGCCCGCGAGGTCGCGCTGATCGTCGACGGTCAGCAGCAGAAGGTGTGGACCACCGCGCTCACCGTCGCCGAGGCGCTGGTGAAACTGAGCCTGCCCAGCGATGTGTTCACCTCCCCGGCCCGACCCACGCCGCTGCCGCTCGAGGGCGGGCAGCTGCTGGTGACCAGCCCGCGCACGCTGGAACTCTCCGACAACGGCCGCCCGCCGACCCTGGTGCGGCTGGCCGCGCCGACGGTCGGCGAGCTGCTGAAGGTGCAGGGCCGCCCGTTGGTGAATCAGGACACCGTGGAGCCCGCCGCCGACACTCCGCTCACCGACGGCATGAAGATCGTCGTCACCCGCCGCGTGATCGAGAACCGCACCGAGCGAATCCCTTTGGATCCGCCGGAGAACATCATCGAGGATCCGGAGCTGAACATGAGCCGGACCGTGGTGGAGAATCCGGGCAAGCCGGGCGTGCACGACGCGACCTTCGCCGTCTCCATCGTGAACGGCCAGGAGGCGGGCCGGGAGCTCATCGACTCGACCGTGATCGTCCCCGCCGAGCCGAAGACCATCCGCAAGGGCGCCAAGCCGGGCACCGAGGTGCCGCCGGTCAAGGATGGCGCCATCTGGGACGCGTTGGCCCAGTGCGAGTCCGGCGGTAACTGGGCCATCAATACCGGCAACGGCTACTACGGCGGCATCCAGTTCGACGCGAACACCTGGGCCCGGCAGGGCGGACTGCGCTACGCGCCCCGCGCCGACCTGGCCACCCGCGAGGAGCAGATCGCCATCGCCGAGGTGACCCGGCAACGGCAGGGCTGGGGAGCCTGGCCCGCCTGCACCAGCCGCCTTGGCCTGAGCTGAGCCGGACTTCGCGCTTCGGCTGTTCGCATCGCCCGCGCGGGCCGCTGCTCACATGACCCACGCGGGCTGTCGCGTACGTGACCCGCTTGGGCTGTCGCCTTACCTGACACCCAGGCGGGCTGTCGCGTACCCGACCCGCTTGGGCTGTCGCCTTACCCGACCCAGGTGGGCTGTCACGTACGTGACCCGCTCGGGCTGTCGCCTTACCCGACCCAGGTGGGCTGTCACGTACGTGACCCGCTCGGGCTGTCGCCTTACCCGACCCGCTCGGCTGGCTCGTACGCCAGCCCGTTCGGCCTGTGGTCCGCGCACGGACTGTCGCTCGAGCGGTCGCCGACCGCTACATGAGTGCGCCGCCGTCCACGCGGAGTTCGGTGCCGGTCATATAGCGGCCGTCGTCGGAGGCGACCATGGCCACCACACCCGCGATGTCCTCGGGCTTGCCCAGTGCGCCGCCCTCCAGCCAGCCGGGCAGGCGGGCCATGAGGGTCCAGTCCGCGTCGGCGGGGATGTCGAGATTCGACGTGAGGCCGGTGCTGATGCCGCCGGGCACGATATTCACCGCGCGCAGCCCCTTCTTCGAGTACTCGAGTGCGATGGAGTGGGTGAGGGCGTTCACCCCGGCCTTGGACGCGGCGTAGGCGGCCATATACGGGGCCGCGCCGAACGCGCTGGTGGAAGAGAAGTTCACCACGACGCCGCGCTGTGATTCCAGCAGGTGCGGCAGGGCGGCCTGGATCATCAGGAAGGTGCCGGTGAGGTTGACGGCGAGCACCTGGTTCCAGGTCTCCAGGGGCAGTTCGTGGGTGTGCCCGCCGCGCTGAATGCCCGCCGCGTTGACGAGAACCTCCAGCCCGCCGAGGAATTCGGCTGCCTCGGCCACGGCGGCGCGGGTGGATTCCTGATCGGCCACGTTCACCACCAGGGTGTGCAGCCGGTCGCGCTGGTCGGCGGGCGCGGCCTCGACGGTGGAGGTCAGTCCGGTCTCGTTGATGTCGGCGGCGACCAGCTGCGCGCCCTCGGCCAGTAGTCGCAGGGCGATGCCCTGTCCGATGCCGGAGCCCGCTCCGGTGACGAGTACGCGACGGCCGTCGTATCTGCGATCCATCGCCCGAAATTAGAACAAGTTATAGGCGTGGTCAACGACGGATTGCCAGAGAATTTTAAGACTGGACCGTTGTTCAGTTAACTAGGCTGCATGGCGGTTCGATAGTCATTCCCGGGTCGGGGACCTGATGGAGGATCGCATGCGAGTGTTCGGCGGGTGGACGCGTGTCCTGGCCGCGGCGACGGTGTCGGCGGGTGCGCTGCTGAGCGTTCCGGGAGCCCCGGCACAGGCGGCGACCGAGGGCAGACCGATTACGGTGGAGGCGCAGCCCGCCGGTTGGCGTGGCATGGCCAACGGGTACTCCGTCGACTACTGGACCACGCGCTCCAACGGTGAGCCGGTGAAAGCCAGTGGCGCGCTGATCGTTCCGGAAGGGACGCCGCCCCCGGGTGGCTGGCCGATCATGGCCTACGACCACGGCACCTCCGGACTCGGTCCGGGTTGCGGTGGGCAGAGCGCGGGGAGCCGGTTCATCCGCCCCAAGGAGGACGCGATCCTCCAGTACTTCGTGAACAAGGGCTTCGCCGTGGTCGCGCCCGACTACCTCGGACTCGGGCGGTTCGACACTGGACCGCACCCCTACCTGGAGACGCGCACCGAGGCTACCGCCACCATCGACCTGGTGCGGGCGGCGCGGGAGATCCGTTCCGATCTGTCGCGGTCGTGGGCGGTCACCGGCTTCTCGCAGGGCGGCCACGCGGCGCTGGGCACCGCGCACCTGCAATCGGCGCTGCTGCCGGACCTGGACTTCCGGGGCACCATCGCCGTCGATCCGGCCTCGGATATCGAGAAGGTCGCCCCGCTCGTCGGACCGTACGTGCCCGCGATGCCGGGCCAGCTCGGTACCGCCGTCAACGGTTTCGTGGTGAGCATGCTCGCCGGACTGCGGGACACGCGTCCCGAACTCGACTTGGACAGCTACCTCACCCCGCGCGGCCGCCAGGTCCTCGACGACTCCAGCGGCCTCTGCTTCGACGGCATCATGCGGGTCGTGGACGGCATCTCGGTGGGGGAGATGCTGGCCCGGCCGCTCGCGGACGAACGCTTCCGCGCCGCCGTCACCGACTACATGGCGGTGCCGACCAGCGGCTATGACGCCCCGATCCTGTTGCTGCTCAATGCCGCCGACAAGGTGGTGCCCTCACCCCTGCACGCCGCCCTGGCCGCGCAGCTCGCCGCCAATGGCGTGGACTACTCGATGGTCGTCGGCATGGGGGACCACACCGAAGTCAACCCGCAGATGTGGGCGGCCATCGAAGACTTCGTGGCCCGCGTGTTGTCCACACCCACGCTTCCCTGAGCCGCGTCCGGCGGCGGGCGCGGTCGGCGGAACGGGCGGTGGTCG
>NZ_JASCXP010000043.1:0-28055 GCF_030010695.1 Nocardia sp. CC201C | reverse complement strand
GTGGTCGGCGGGGCCGATCCGGAGCAGTTCGACGCGCACCGGCACCGCACCCGCCACGTCGAACCCCTGTCCGGCAGCGGCCCGCACCGCGTCGTGCAACCGCTCGGCGGGAATCTCGCGGGGGACGAGGTCGAACGCGAGATCGTCGCGGACGACCTGGACCGGTCCCGCGGCCGTCTGCGGGTAGTAGGTGCGCAGGATCTCGTGGCGCGCGACCAGATCGGCGACGGCGGCGCGCAGTGCCGCCGTGTCGAGTTCGCCCCGCAGGCGCAGCGCCACCACGATGTTGTCGACCGCCGCCGCATCGAAACCGTCTGCGGTGCTGGCGGATTCGGTGTGCGCGAGACGGTTGAGGAACCACATGCGCTGCTGCGCGGGCGACAGCGGCACCAGATCGGGTCGCGGTCGCGCCACCAGGGCGGGTGGAGCCGCGGCCGGAGCGGCCGTGTCGGCGAGCGCGGCCAACGCCGCCACCGTGGGACGGTCGAAGAAGTCGCGCACATCCAGGGCGATGCCCAGCGCCTCGGCGGTGCGGGCGATGGCCCGGGTGGCGATCAGCGAATTGCCGCCCAGGGCGAAGAAGTCGTCGTCCGCACCGACCTGCTCGACCCCGAGCAGATCGGCGAAGATCGCGGCCACGGTGAGTTCGGCGGCCGTCTCCGGCTCGCGGTACGCGGTGGCGCTGTCGGTGAACACCGGTTCCGGCAGGGCGCGGCGGTCCAACTTGCCGTTGGCGTTCACCGGCATGTCGTCGAGCACCGTCAGCAGCGACGGCACCATGTACTCCGGCAGCAGTTCGCGGGTCGACGCGAGCACCGCCGCGGGGTCCAGACCGGGCTCGCCGACCACATAGCCGACCAGATGGTCTCCGGTGCCGTGCCGGTGCAGGACCACCGCCGCCTGCGCCACCGCGGCGTGGCGCAGCAGGGCGGCCTCGACCTCGCCGAGTTCGACGCGCAGGCCGCGCAGCTTCACCTGGAGATCGCTGCGGCCCAGATATTCCAGTTCGACCGGACCGCCGTCCACCGAGGGTGTCCAGCGCACCAGATCTCCGGTGCGGTACATCCGATCCCCCGGCGCGCCCTCGGGATTGGCCACGAACCGCTCCGCGGTCAGGCCGGGCCGCGCCACATAGCCGCGGGCCAGCTGCACACCCGCGAGATACAGTTCGCCGACCACTCCGGTCGGCACCGGGCGCAGATCGTCGTCCAGCACCAGCAATTCGGTGTCGTCGGCGGCGGAGCCGATCGGCACCGTATCGATATCGGCGGCGGTGACCTCGTGGGCGGTGACGTCCACGGCCGCCTCGGTGGGCCCGTACAGATTGTGCAGGCAGGCGCCGCTCACATCGCGGAAGGCGGCGGCGGTAGCGGCGGGCAGCGCCTCACCGGAGGCGAAGACGGCGCGCAGCGAATCGGCCACGCCCGACTCGCCGCGGTCCAGCGCGGCCGCCGCCCCGGCAACGAAGACCGCCAGCATGGACGGGACGAAATGCGCGATGGTGACGCCGTACTCGGCGATGGCGCGCAGCAGATAGGCGGGGTCGCGGTGACCGTCGGGCGCCGCGATCACCAGCGTCGCACCGGTCTGCAACGGCCAGAAGAACTCCCATACCGACACGTCGAAGGTGAAGGGCGTCTTCTGGAGCACCACATCGCTGGCGTCGAGCCGGTAGAGCCGTTGCCGCCAGCGGAGATTGGCGACGATGGCGCGGTGCGACACCGCCACGCCCTTGGGTCGGCCGGTGGAGCCGGAGGTGAAGATGACGTACGCGGTGTTGTTTCCTACCGGCTGCGATAGGTAGGGGTCCGCGCCGGGCGCGCTGGTGTCGGGTTCGCCGTCCTCGGCGGCGCGCTCGAATTCGTCGATGCACAACACCGGCACGTCCGCGTCCAGATCGGGCCGGTCGCCGGTGGTGGTGAGCACCAGCGCGGGGGCCGCGACATCCAGCACGTAGGCGATGCGGTCGGCGGGATGCTCCGGATCGATCGGCACATACGCGCCGCCCGCCTCGAGAATGGCGTACATACCGATCAGCAGCTCGAAGGAGCGGCGGGCCGACAGACCCACCAGCACATCGGGGCCGACGCCGTAGTCCACCAGCCGCCGTGCGAGCTTGTGCACGCGCGCGGCGAATTCGCCGTAGGTGAGACTCTGGTCGCCGCAGCGCAGCGCCACCGCGTCGGGGGTGCGTTCCACCTGTTCCTCGAACAGGGTGACCAGCGTTTCGACGGGGGCGAGGTTCGGGACCAGCACCCCGGCGGCCGCGTCGACGGCGTCGGCGAGCAGGTCCTCCAGCACGGCGGCCAGCGCGCCTTCCGCGCCCTCCAGCAGGCCGGGTAGCTGACCGGAGACCACCACCTGGACCAGGGCGTCGGGTTCGAGCGCACCGCCCATGGCCTCGGCGAGCACCCCGACCTCGGCGGCCAGGGCCGCGTAGGTGACGGTGGTGTCGCCGTGCCGCAGGGCGACGCGCTCGGGTTCGAGCGCGGCCACGGTTTCGATGAGATTCGGTAGGTCCGCCGTGCCGTAGGCGCTGCGCAGCGCCGCATGACTGCCGAACCGGGTGAGGGCTACCGACTCCGCGTGTTGCATCAGACGTTTCCTTCCGTATCAATCTCAGCGCCATCGATCCCAGCGCCATCGATCCCAGCGCCATCGATCTCGGCGCTCGCGGGGCCATGCGTGGTTACGCGGGCTGCCGCCTCCAGGCCTGACGCGACCGCTGGCGGACTTGCCGAGCGAAGGACCAGACCGCGCGCATCCCCCGCGAGGGTGTGCAGGGCCTCGGTGAGGCCGCCCGCACCGAGGGCGGCCACGATGCCGGGTGCCAGTCCGGCGAGGGCGACCTGCACCACCGCCTCCGGCTTCGCCGCCGCGCCCATGGCGTGGACCACGGCGGCGATCTTGGTGTCCAGGGCGTGGTAGGTGATGCGGTGCTCGCCGTGGGCGAGCGCGATGGCATCGGGCGTGCGGGCGGCGGCGGCCGCGACGAGCTCCGGGAGCTCCGCCGGAAACTCCGCGTGCCCGACCGCCGCCGAATCGGCCATGGCGGCGGTGGTATTCGAGGCGCGGCGGGTCCGCTCCGGCGCTGCGCGGATATCGCGCTCCGCCGCAGTGCGGATATCGCGCCCCGGCGCAGGACGGATACCACGCTCCGCCGCGGTGCGGATGTCGACGGCCCGCACCGGGGTGGCGGGATCGTCGGCGATGGCCCGCAGCACCAGCAGCAGCCGGTCGGCGAGGAGCCGGACGGTGGCGGCGTCGAAGATGTCGGTGGCGTAGGCGAACCGCAACCGCAACCCGGTCACCCGGCCACGCTCGTCGTAGCGCTCCATCCCGGTGAGATGCAGGTCGAATTTGGTCTCGCCGAGTTCGGGTTCCAGCACCTCCACCTCCACACCGGGCAGGGCAACTTTGCCGGTGGGCATGTTCTGGAAGGTCAGCATCACCTGGAACAGCGGCGAGTACGAGCTGGACCGGGTGCGGCCCATGGCCTCCACCACGCGCTCGAACGGCACATCGGCATGGGCGAGCGCCGCGAGATCGCGGTCACGAACCTGCCGCAGCAGTTCGCGCACCGGCAGCGCGGCGTCCACCTCGGTGCGCAGCACGACCGTGTTGACGAACATGCCGATGAGGTCATCGAGGGCCCGTTCCCCGCGACCCGCGACCGGTGCGCCGATGGCGATGTCGCGCACCCCGGACAGCTTCGACAGCAGCACCACGAAGGCGGTGTGCACCACACCGAACAGGGTCGTGCCGTGATCGCGCGCCACGAGTGCCAGGCGGGCGGTGAGATCCGTACCGGCCTCGACCTCGAGCGCGTCGCCGCGCATCTCGCGTCGCGCCGGGCGGGGGCGATCAGTGGGCAGCGGCAATTGTTCCGGCACACCGGCCAATTCGGCGGTCCAGTAGGCCAGCTGTCGGGACAGCAGGCTGTCGGGGTCGGTGTCCGAGCCGAGCAGTTCCCGCTGCCAGGCGCTGAAGTCGCCGTACTGGATGGCCAGCGGCTCCCAGGCGGGAGCCGCGTCGTCCAGACGCGCGGTGTAGGCGAGCACCAGGTCGCGGGTCATGGGAGCGACCGAGTAGCCGTCCGCGCTGATGTGGTGCAGGACCACGACGAGCACGTGTTCGGTCGGCGCGGTCCGCCACAGGCGAGCCCGCACCGGCGCGGCCGCGGTGACATCGAAGCCCGCACCGACGAATTCGGCCAGCCGCGCGTCGAGCTCGTTGTGCGGCAATGGGATCGGCGTGAGATCGATCTCGACGTCGGCCACGGCGAGCACCTCCTGCACCGGTACACCGTCGATCTCCGGATAGCGAGTGCGCAGAATCTCGTGGCGGCCCAGCACATCCCGCACGGCGGCGGTCAGCGCTCGCCCGTCCAGCGTTCCGGTCAGCCGGATGGCGACGGGCACGTTGTAGGCCGCGGCGTTCGGCTGCAAACGGTTGAGCACCCACATCCGCTGCTGGGCGAGGGAGAGCGGCGCGGGATCGGTCCCGACGCGCCGCGTCGGCAGCGGCCGCGCCGCACCCGGCTCGGCGGTGGTCAGCCGTTCGGCGAGGCCGCCGACCGTCGGCGTCTCGAAGACCGCGGCCACCGGCACCCGCACGCCCAGGTCCTCGCCGAGGCGGGCGGCCAGCCGCGTCGCCATGAGCGAATTGCCGCCCAGGGCGAAGAAGTCGGTGTCCGCTCCGATCCGTGCGTCGGTCTCGATCACCTCCGCGAAGGCGGCGGCCACCAGTTTCTCGGAGACGGTCGCCGGGTCGCGGTGCGTCGCTTCCGGCAGCACCGGATCGGGCAGCGCGGCCCGGTCGACCTTGCCATTGGCATTGAGCGGCAGGCCGTCCAGCACGACCACGGCGGCCGGGACCATATAGCCGGGCAGCGCACCGACGAGGGCCGTCCGCAGCGCACCGGCGATCTCCTCGCGCCGCTCCGGATTCGACTGCGGCACGGCCGCATAGGCGATGAGCCGCTGTCCGGCCCCGGCCGGGCGGGCCACCGCCACGGCGGCGCTCACCCCGTCGCAGCGGCGCAGCACCGTCTCCACCTCACCGAGTTCGATGCGGTGGCCGCCGATCTTCACCTGGAAGTCGGCGCGGTCCAGGTACTCCAGTTCGCCGTCGGCGCGCCAGCGCACGATATCGCCGGTGCGGTACATGCGGCCGCCGGAGAACGGGTCGGCGACGAAGCGGTCGGCGGTGCGGGCGGGCCAGCCGTGGTAGCCGCGGGCCAGCTGATCGCCCGCGAGGTACAGCTCGCCGGGTACCCCCACCGGAACCGGCCGCAGCCGACCGTCGAGCACGTATCCGCGGCTGTTCCACGCCGGTCCGCCGATCGGCACGCGCTGCGCGGTCGCCTCGCGGACCTCGTGCGCGGTGACGGAGACCGCCGCCTCGGTCGGGCCGTACAGGTTGAACAGCCGTGCGCCGCCGGACTTCGCCAGGAACTCGGCAGCGGTGGCGGCGGGCAGGGTCTCGCCGATGGTGAGCACGGCGCGCACCGGAGCGGGCAGCGGTCCGCCCGCCAGCAGCATGGCGAGCAGCGACGGCACCGGGTGCAGCACCGTGACGCCGTGCCGTTCGATCAGCGCGCGCAGACGGTCCGGGTCGCGTTCGTCGCCGGGCGCGGTCACCACCAGGCTGCCGCCGGTGACCAGCGGCGACCAGAACTCCCACACCGACAGATCGAAGGTGGCGGGCGTCTTGAGCAGCGCCCGATCGCCGGGACCGAGGTCGAAAGTAAGCCCCAGCCAGTGCAATTGGTTGGCGATGGCCGCGTGCGAGACGGTGACGCCCTTGGGCTTGCCGGTGGAGCCGGAGGTGAAGATGACGTAGGCCGGGTTGTGCGCGCGCAGCGGGCGCACCCGCTCGTCGTCGCGGATCGGTGCGGGTGACAGCGCGGTGAGGTCGAGCGTATCGACCTCGTGCACCGGGATATCCGTGCCGAAGGGCAGCCCGTCGGCGGCCGTGGTGAGTACGCACACCGGTGCGGCGGTGTCGATGATGTGTGCGATGCGGTCGCCCGGGTGGTCGGGGTCGATCGGCACGTACGCGCCACCGGCCTTGACCACCGCGTACATGGCGACCACCAGGTCGATGCCGCGCCGCATGGCCAACGCGACGGTGCGCTCGGGTGCGACGCCGCGGGCGATGAGGTGGCGGGCCAGCCGGTTCACGCGTGCGTCGAATGCGGCGTAGTCGAGCGAGCTACCGTCGGCGTCCAACAGCGCGACCGCGCCCGGGGTACGCGCGACCTGACCGTCGACCAGCGCGGCGAGCGTGGTCGCGGGCACCGGGTGCGCGGTGTCGTTCCAGTCCCGCAGCATCCGCTGCCGCAGTTCCGGGCCGAGCAGGTCGATGTCGCCGACGGCGGTATCCGGTGCGGCCGCGATGGCCGCCAGCATCCGGATGAGCGCGTCCACCATGCGACGGGCGGTGTCCGCGGTGAACAGGTCGGTGGCGTAGCCGAGGGTCATCGCCATACCGGCGGGCTTTCCGGCCTCGTCGTAGTCGTCGACGGCGAACAGGTGCAGATCGAATTGCGCTATGTCGTTGTCGAATTCGATCTCGGATACGGTCAGGCCGGGCAGGCGCAAGGCGGCCCGCTCGTGGTTCTGGAAGGACAGGCCGACCTGGAACAGCGGATGCCGCGCGGTGGAGCGTTCCGGATTGAGCACCTCCACCAGCCGCTCGAACGGCACGTCGGCGTGGGAGAAGGCGGCGATATCGGCGGCGCGCACCCGGGTCAGCAGCTCGGTGAAGGGCGCGGCGGGGTCGATGCCGGTGCGCAGCACCAGGGTGTTGACGAACATGCCGATCACGTCGTCCAGCGCGCTGTCGCCGCGCCCGGCTATGGGGGTGCCGACGGCGATGTCGGAGCCGCCCGAGAGCCGGGCCAGCAGTGCGGCAAAGGCGGCGTGCACCACCATGAACAGGGTCGCGCCCCGTTCCCGGCCCACCGCGATGAGGCGGGCGTGCAGGTCGGCGTCCACGGTGCGGTGAATCCGCTTGCCACGCAGGCTCTGCCGAGCCGGGCGGGGATGGTCGGCGGGCAGATCCAGCTGGTCGGGCAGCCCGGCCAGGGTCTCCTGCCAGTAGGCCAGCTGCCGCGCGGCCAGCGAGCCGGTGTCGCGCTCCGAGCCGAGCAACGCGTGCTGCCACAGCGCGTAGTCGGCGTACTGGATGGTCAGCGGCGTCCAGGCCGGGGCGCGTCGGTCCAGGCGGGCCGCGTAGGCCACCATGAGATCCCGCACGAATGGCACCAGCGATGAGCCGTCGGCCGCGATATGGTGCAGCACACCGGCGAATACGTGGTCGGCAGCCACGCGATCGGCAGCCACGCAGTCGGCAGCCACGCAGTCGGGGGCCACGTGGTCGGTGGCCACGCGATCGGCAGCCACGCGGTCGGGGGCCACGTGGTCGGTGGCCACGCGATCGGCAGCCACGCAGTCGGGGGCCACGACGCGGAAGAGTCGGACCCGGACCGGCACGTCGGCGGTGACGTCGAAGGCGGTGTCCGCGACTTCCCGGATCCGCCGGGGCAGTTCGGCTTCGGTGACCGTCTCGACAGCGAGGCTCGGCACGACCCGGTCGGTGGGCAGGATCAGCTGGGCGGCCCCGTCCGCCGTCTCCGGGTAGACCGTGCGCAGCGACTCGTGCCGTTCGATCACGTCACCGAGGGCCGCCGCCAATGCCTCGACGTCGAGTTCCCCCGAAAGCCGCAGTGCCAGTGGAATGTTGTAGGCGGTGGAGGTGCGGTCGAAGCGGTTCAGGAACCACATGCGCTGCTGTGCGGGCGAGAGCGGCAGCCGTTCCGGCCGGACGCCCGCCCCCAGCACCGGCCGCGGGGCCGATGCGGCATCGGTGCCGATGCGGGCGGCCAACTCCGCCACCCGGGGGAACTCGAACAGCATCCGCACCCCGACGGTAGCGTCGAGAATGCCGCCGATGCGCGCCACCGCTTTCGCGGCCAACAGGGAGCTGCCGCCCAGGGCGAAGAAGTCGTCGTCCGCGCCCACCTGGTCCACACCCATCAGGTCCGCGAACACGCCCGCGACGATCTCCTCGGCGAAGGTGGCGGGCTTGCGGTAGGTGCGGGATTCGAAGACCGGTGCGGGCAGCGCCGCCTTGTCCAGCTTGCCGTTGACGGTCAACGGAATACGCTCCACCGCGACCAGGGCGGCGGGGATCATGTGTTCGGGCAGCCGTCGGGCGACGGCCTGCCGCAACGCGGGCACCTCGGGCTCGCCCTCGCCCGCGGGCACGACGTAGCCGACGATGCGGGCCTCGTCCACACCCTCGTCACGCCGCACCACCACCGCCGCCTCCCGGACACCGGGTTCGGCCAGCAGCGCCGCCTCGATCTCGCCCAGTTCGATGCGGAAGCCACGCAGGTTCACCTGCTGGTCGGCACGACCGAGGTACTCGATATCGCCGGCGGCGGTCCAGCGGGCCAGGTCCCCGGAGCGGTAGGCCAGCGCGCCGGGCTCACCGTAGGGATCGGCCACGAAGCGGGCGGCGGTGAGTCCGAACCGATTCAGATAGCCGCGTGCGAGTTGCCCGCCGGAGACGTAGATCTCGCCCGGTACGCCGACCGGCACCGGCAGCAGCCGTGCATCCAGCAGGCGCATGGCCAGGCCCGGCAGGGCGCTGCCGATCACGCTGGCGCTGCCGGTATCGACCGGAATGGGCCGGTAGGAGGCGTGCACCGTGGTCTCGGTGATGCCGTACATATTCACCAACACCGGCGACTGCGGATGCCGGACGAACCACTCCCGCAACCGCTGCGGCTCCAACGCCTCACCACCGAAGATCACATACCGCAACGCGAGATCGTCATCCGCCTCCGCATCCGCGGCGATCAGCTGATAGAACGCGGTCGGCGTCTGATTGAGCACCGTCACCCGCTCCGCCGCCAACAGCTGCCGGAACTGCCGCGGCGACCGCGAGGTGAAATAGTCGACCAGCACGATGCTGCCGCCGTAGAGCAACGCACCCCACAACTCCCACACCGAGAAATCGAACGCGTAGGAGTGGAACATCACCCACACATCCGACGGCCCGAAACCGTAGTGGCGGTGCGTATTGTCCAGCAGGCGAATCACATTCGCGTGCGGGATCACCACGCCCTTGGGTCGGCCGGTGGAGCCGGAGGTGTAGATGACATAGGCGGCGTTGGCGGGATCGAGCGGGGCGCGCCGGTCGGCGTCGATCACCGGGGTATCGGCGTAGCCGTCGAGATCCACCGTATCCAGATCGATCACCGGACCCCCGAACCAACCCGCGGGCAGATCCGCACCACCGCTGGTCAGCGCACACACCGGCCGCGCATCATCCACGACATACTCGATGCGATCAGCCGGATAATTCGGATCGATGGGCAGATAACCACCACCCGCCTTCACCACCGCCAACAACGCCACCACCAACTCCACGGTGCGCGGCAACGCCACCGCCACCAGAGCCTCCGGCCCCACACCCGCGGCGATCAACCGACGCGCCAACCGATTCGAACGCACCTCCAACTCGGCGAAGGTGAGCCGCTCCGCTCCGGCCCGCACCGCCACGGCGGCCGGATCGATCGCCGCGGCGCGCGCGAAACGGTCCGCGATGGTGTCACCGGCGGCGATATCGGCTCCGGTGCAGGACCATTCGTGTAGGGCGCGCCGCTGCTCCTCGGCGCTGAGCAACTGGATGTCGCCGACCACCACGGTGCGATCGGCCGCCACCGCGGCCAGCACCTGTTCGAAGCGGCGGGCCAGTACGGCGATGCTGTCGGCATCGAAAAGGTCACGGGCGTAGGTGATCTCGACGGTCATGCCACCGGCGCGGCCGTCGGCGTCGAGCTGCTCGGTGACGGTGAACTGGAGGTCGAACTTGGCGGTGCCGGTGTCGGCGTCCTCGGCACGTACGGTCAGGCCGGGCAGTTCCAGGGTGGGCAGTGCGAAGTTCTGGAAGGTCAGGGCCACCTGGAACAGCGGATGCCGGTTGCGCGCCCGCGCCGGGGCCAACTCCTCCACCAACCGCTCGAACGGCACATCGGCGTGCGAGAGGGCCGCGATATCGGTTTCGCGCACCCGGCCGAGCAGTGCGTCGAAACTCGAGCGCGGGTCGACCTCGGTGCGCAGCACCAGGGTATTGACGAACATGCCGACCAGCCCGTCGAGCGCGCGTTCACCCCGCCCCGCCACGGGCGTGCCGATGGCGATGTCGGCGGTGCCGGACAGCCGCGCGAGCAGCACCGCCAGTGCCGCGTGCACGGTGCTGAACAGGGTCGCGTCGTGCTTGCGGGCCAGCTCGGCCACACCGCTGTGCAGATGCGAGTCGATATACGACCGATGGGTGCCGCCGCGCTCGGTGGCGACGGCCGGGCGCGGCCGGTCGGTCGGCAGGTCCAGATGTTCCGGCAGCCCCGCCAAGCGGGTGCGCCAGTAGGCGAGCTGGCGCGACAGCACCGACTCCGGATCGGCGGTGGAACCGAGCGATTCCGTCTGCCACAGGGTGTAATCCGCGTACTGGACCGGCAGCGGCAGCCAGGCCGGGGCAGCGCCCGAGCGGCGAGCGGCGTAGGCGGTCATGAGATCCGCGGCCAGTGGGCCGAGCGAGAAGCCGTCGGCGCTGATGTGGTGCAACACCAGCGCGAGCACGTGCGTTTCCGAGGCGGTGTCGAGCCGCAGCAGTGCGGCGCGCACCGGGGCCTCGCGGGTCAGGTCGAATCCGGCAGATACGAATTCCGTGATACGCGCGGCGATGTCGGCCTCCGGCACGGTGACGATGTCGGCCTCCCGCACGGTGACGATGTCGGCCTCCGGCACGGTGACGATGTCGGCCTCCGGCACGGTGAGTGCCGGCAGCGCGCACGGTGCCGCGGGAAGAATCCGCTGCTGCGGCCCGTCCGGACCGTCCGGATAGACGGTGCGCAACGCCTCGTGCCGCTCGATCACATCGCCGAGCGCGGTCGCCAGCGATTCGACGTCGAGTGCGCCCGTGAGCCGGATGACCAGCGGAATATTGTCGGCGGCCGAAGCGGCGTCGAAGCGATTGCGGAACCACATGCGCTGCTGTGCGTACGACAGCGGCAGCCGATCGGGGCGCGGCCGGGACTCCAGCGGAATACGTTCGCCGACACCGGAATTCGCTTCCGCGTAGGCCGCGAGGTCGGCGACGCCGGGATGTTCGAAGACCGCGCGCACCGCCAGATCGGCGTCCAGCGCCGCGCCGATGCGCGCCACCGCCTGCGCGGCCAGCAGCGAACTGCCGCCCAGGGCGAAGAAGTCGTCGGCCGCGCCGACCCGCTCCAGGCCGAGCAGTTCGGCGAACACGCCCGCCACGATCTCCTCGGCGACACCGGTGGGACGCCGGTAGCCGGTGGTCTCGAACACCGGCGCGGGCAGGGCGGCGCGATCGAGTTTGCCGTTGACGGTCAACGGAATACGCTCCACCGCGACCACGGCGGCCGGAACCATGTACTCGGGCAGCCGCCGCGCCGCCGTCTCCCGCAGCCGCGCAGGATCGACCGCGTCATCGACCACCACGTAGCCGACGATGCGGGCCTCGTCCACACCCTCGTCACGCCGCACCACCACCGCCGCCTCCCGGACACCGGGTTCGGCCAGCAGCGCCGCCTCGATCTCACCGAGTTCAATGCGGAAGCCACGCAGGTTCACCTGCTGGTCGGCACGACCGAGGTACTCCAGTTCCCCGGCGGCGGTCCAGCGGGCCAGATCCCCGGAGCGGTAGGCCAGCGCGCCGGGCTCACCGTAGGGATCGGCCACGAAGCGTGCCGCGGTGAGCGCGGGGCGGCCGAGGTAGCCGCGCGCCACTTGACCACCGGAGACGTAGATCTCGCCGGGAACGCCGATCGGCACCGGACGCAGGCGCGCATCCAGCACGCGCAGGGCCAGGCCCGGTAGCGCACCGCCGATCACGCTGGCGGCCCCCGTCTCCGGTGTGATGAGCCGGTAGGAGGCGTGCACCGTGGTCTCGGTGATGCCGTACATATTCACCAGCACCGGCGACTGCGGATGCCGGACGAACCAGTCCCGCAACCGCTGCGGCTCCAACGCCTCACCACCGAAGATCACATACCGCAGCGACAACTCGTCATCGGCCTCCCCATCATCAGCCTCGGCTTCGGCCGCGATCAGCTGATAGAACGCGGAGGGCGTCTGATTGAGCACCGTCACTCGCTCCGCCGCCAACAGCTGCCGGAACTGCCGCGGCGACCGCGAGGTGAAATAGTCGACCAGCACGATGCTGCCGCCGTAGAGCAACGCACCCCACAACTCCCACACCGAGAAATCGAACGCGTAGGAGTGGAACATCACCCACACATCCGACGGCCCGAAACCGTAGTCGCCCTCGGTGTTGTCGAAGAGCCGCACCACATTTCGGTGCGGTACGAGTACGCCCTTCGGGCGGCCGGTGGACCCGGAGGTGTAGATGACATAGGCCGGATGGGCGGGATCCAGCGCCGCGCGGCGATCCCGGTCGGTCACCGGGGACGCCGAGTAGCCGTCGAGATCCACCGTATCCAGATCGATCACCGGACCCCCGAACCAACCCGCGGGCAGATCCGCACCACCGCTGGTCAGCGCACACACCGGCCGCGCATCATCCACGACATACTCGATGCGATCAGCCGGATAATTCGGATCGATGGGCAGATAACCACCACCCGCCTTCACCACCGCCAACAACGCCACCACCAACTCCACGGTGCGCGGCAACGCCACCGCCACCAGAGCCTCCGGCCCCACACCCGCGGCGATCAACCGACGCGCCAACCGATTCGAACGCACCTCCAACTCGGCATAGCTGACGGCCGAACCATCCGCCCGCACCGCCACGGCCTCCGGATCGATCGCCGCCGCGGCGGCGAAACGGTCGGCCAGCGTGGCGGTCGTCGCCACGCCCGGTGCCGTGGTGGACCACCGGTACAACAGGCAGTGCCGCTCCCCTTCGCCGAGGAGGCGGATATCGGCGATCGGCAGCGCGGGGTAGGCGGCGACCGTCTCCAGCATCAGTTCGAAGCGCCCGGCGAGCATGTCGACGGTCGCCGCGTCGAAGAGATCGGTGGCGTAGGTGATCTCGACATCCAGTCCGTCGGCGTCCGGTTCGGCCACGGTGAGCTGGAGATCGAATCGGGCGGTTCCGGTGGTCACCGGCAGCGCAGCCACGCGCAGATCGGCCACCGCACCGGCGGGCAGACTGTGGTTCTGGAAGGTCAACGCCACCTGGAACAGCGGGTGCCGGTTCGCCACCCGGGCGGGGGCCAATTCCTCCACCAGCCGCTCGAACGGCAGGTCGGCGTGGGCGAAGGCCCGCAGGTCGGCGTCGCGCACCGCGGCCAGCAGGTCCGCGAAGGAGCGCTCCGGATGCACTTCGGTCCGCAGCACCAGGGTGTTGACGAACATGCCGACCAGATCGTCCAGGGCCCGGTCACCGCGCCCGGCGACCGGTGTGCCGATCGGGATGTCGCGCTGGCCCGACAGCGTCGCCAGCAGTGCGGCGAAGGCCGCGTGCACCACCATGAACAGCGAGGCGCGCTGGCTCTCGGCGAGTCGACGCAGCCGGTCGCGCAGGTCGGCGGACACGGTGAAGCGGTGCGCGGCTCCCCGCCCCGACGGCACGGCCGGGCGCGGCCGGTCCGTGGGCAGGGCCAGTACCTCGGGCAGTCCGTCCAGTTCGACGCGCCAGAAGCGGAGCTGAGCGGCCAGGACCGATTCCGGGTCGTCGGCGGCGCCGAGCAGCTCGCGTTGCCACAGCGTGTAGTCCGCGTACTGCACGGGCAGCGGGGTCCACTCCGGTGTGGCGGCGGCACGGCGCGCGACGTACGCGGCCAGGAGATCGCGGGTCAGCGGAGCGATCGACCAGCCGTCGGCCGCGATGTGGTGCACCGCGATCACCAGCACGTGGTCCCGCTCCCCGAGCCGCAGCAGCGTCAGCCGCAGCGGCACCCGCTCGGCGACAGCGAAGGGCTCCACGGCCAGGGCGCGAATCCGGTCGTCGAGGTCGGCCGCGTCGATATCCACCGTCGCGAGGCCCACGGCCGCCGCCACCGGCAGCACCCGCTGCCGACCGATACCGTGCACCGCCGGGTAGACGGTGCGCAGCGTCTCGTGCCGCGCGACCACATCGGTCACGGCGGCCGCCAGCGCGTCCGGGTCCAGCGCGCCCGCCAGCCGCAGCGCGGCGACCAGATTGTCGGCGACGGAGGCGGAGTCGAAACGGTTCGCGAACCAGATGCGCTGCTGCGCGTAGGACAGCGGCACCGTCTCCGGCCGCTCGCGCGCCACCAGCGGGGGCCGCGGGCGCACAGCGCCGGGGGCGATGCTGTCGGCCAGGCGAGCCACCGTCGTATGCTCGAACAGCAGGCGGACGGGCACCTCCGTGTGCAAAGCCTCGGCCAGCCGCGCCGAAATACGGGTGGCGACCAGCGAATTGCCGCCGAGCGCGAAGAAGTCGTCATCGAGGCCGACCCGGCGCGCGCCAAGCACCTCGGCGAAGATCTCCGCGACCGCGCGCTGCGCGGGGGTCACCGGGGCACGGTAGGCCGCGGCGCGCACCTCCGGCTCCGGCAACGCCTTGCGGTCGAGTTTGCCGGAGGCGGTGAGCGGCAGCTCGGACAACCGCGTATACGCGGTCGGCACCATGTAGGAGGGCAGGGTCGCGCGCAGCCGTTCGCTCAGCACCTCGGCCGCCTCGGCTTCCGCGAGTTCGGTGACCACGTAGGCCGCCAGCAGTTCGCCGGCGGCGTGTCGGTGCACGGTCACCGCCGCCGCGCGCACCTCCGGCGCGGCCAGCAGGGCGGCCTCGATCTCGCCGAGCTCGATGCGCTGGCCGCGCAGCTTCACCTGGAAGTCGCCGCGGCCCAGATACTCCAGCACGCCCGCGCGCGTCCATCGCACCAGATCGCCGGTGCGATACATGCGGGATCCGCTCGGGCCGAACGGGTTCGGGACGAAGCGGTCGGCGGTGAGGTCGGCGCGGCCGTGGTAGCCGCGCGCCACCTGCACGCCGGACAGGTACAGTTCACCGGCCACCCGCGCGGGCACCGGCCGCAGGCGGGCGTCGAGCACGTAGACGTGGCCGCCGGATACCGCGCGGCCGATCGGCACCGGGCCGGATTCGGCCGGGACGACGGGGGCGTGGGTGGCGTGCACCGTGAACTCGGTCGGGCCGTACAGATTGTGCAGGGCCGCAGCGCTCACCCGGGCGAAGGCCGCGGCGGTCTCGCCATCGAATGCCTCTCCGGCCACCAGAACCGTTCGCAGCGACGCGATGTCGGCCGGAGACACCGAGCGCGCGAAGACCGCCAGCATGGCGGGAACGAACGAGGTCATGGTGACCCCGTAGAGCGCGATGGTCTCCGCCAGATAGGCGGTGTCCCGATGCCCGTCGTGGGCGGCGACCACCAGGGTCGCGCCGCGCACCAGCGGGGCGAACAGCTCCCACACCGAGACGTCGAAGGTGGCGGGGGTCTTGAACAGCACCACGTCGGTGGGGACGACGGCGTACTCCGAGGTGATCCAGGCGATCTGGTTCACCACCGAGGCGTGTTGGACCGCAACGCCTTTCGGGGTGCCGGTGGAGCCGGAGGTGAAGATGACGTAGGCCAGGTTGGCCGCCCGCAGCGGGGCCCGGCGATCGAGGTCGGTCACCGGGTCGGCGGCGAAGGTGGACAGTCCGGCGGTGTCCACGGTCACCACCGCCACGTCGGTCTCGGCCTCCCAACCGTCGTCCGAGGTGGTGAGCACGCAGATCGGTCGCGCGGTCTCCACCACCCGGCGCACCCGGGCCGCGGGCTGGTCGGGATCGACCGGCACGTACGCGCCACCCGCGGTGAGCACCGCGTAGGCCGCCAGCACGAATTCGGCCGAGCGCCGCATCCCGAGCACCACCAGGGTGTCGGGTCCGACGCCGAGTGAAACGAGGAGCCGGGCAAGCCGGTTGACCTGCGCGGACATCTCCGCGTAGGTGAGCACCCAGGGGCCGTCGATGAGGGCGACGGCGGTCGGGCTGAGCCGCGCCTGCCGTTCGAAGGCGGAGATGACCGTGTCGGCGCGAACAGGAGGTACGGCGGTGGGGGCGAATTCCGCTGCGACCGCGCCCAGCTGGAGAAGTTCGCGAACTTCGTCCGCGTCCAGGAGGGGCAGGTCGGCCACCGGGGTGCCGGGGGTGCGGGTGATGGTGTCGAGCAGGCGCAGCCAATAGCGCGCGTACTCGGCGATGGTGGCGGAATCGAACAGATCCGTGGCGAAGGTGAACTCCGCCTGGATCCCCGCCGGTGCCGGACCTTCCCCGGGACCGGCACCGGCGAAGCTTTCGGTGACCGCGATCGAAAGATCGAATTTGGTCACTCCGGTGTCCAGGGTACCCGCCGTGGCAAGCAATCCGGGCAGTTCGACACCGATACCCCCGGCGCCCGTCCAGGACAGCATCACCTGGAACAACGGATGCCGGGCTCGCGAGCGTGCCGGGTTCAGCACCTCGACCAGCTGCTCGAACGGCACATCGGCGTGCGCGAAGGCGGCAAGATCGACTTCGCGCACCCGGTCCAGCAGCGCGGAGAACGGAATTCGCCCGTCGACCGGTGTGCGCAGTGGCAGCGTATTGACGAACATGCCGATCAGTTCGTCGAGTTCGCGTTCCCCGCGACCGCCCACCGGGGTGCCGATGACGATGTCGTCGCCTCCGGACAGCCGCGCCAGCAGCACCGCGAGCGCGGCGTGCAGCAGCATGAAGGTCGAAACACCGTGTTCCTGAGCGGTTTCCGCCAGGCGCACATGCAGACCGGTAGGTACTTCCAGCAGGTAGGTGGCTCCGGCTCCGCTCGCCACCGCGGGACGCGGCCGATCCGACGGCAGGTCCAGCTGCTCCGGCGCGTCCGCCAGGGTCTCGGTCCAGAAGCGCAGCTGCCGCGCCGCGAGTGAGTGTTCGTCGGCGGGGTCACCGAGCCGTTCCCGCTGCCACAGCGTGTAATCCGCGTACTGCAACGGCAGCGGAGCCCAGCCCGGCGCGTGCCCCGCACGCCGCGCCGCGTAGGCGGTGGCCACATCGCGCGCCAGCACGGGCAGCGACAGCCCGTCGGCGGCGATGTGGTGCAGCACCACCGCCAATGCCAACTCCCGCTCGGCGATCAGGAAAAGCCGTGCGCGAAAGGGAATCTCATGCTCCAGATCGAAGCCATCGGCCGCGAAGCGACGCAATTCGGCATCCAGCTCCGCGGCGCTGATCGGCTCGACATCCGCCCCCATCGCACCCCCGGCGGCAGCCCGCGCACCCGCCACCGGGGCGACCACGTCCGTCGCGGAATCGGCCGCACCCGCCACCGAATCGACCACGGCCGTCGCGGAACCGGCCGCACCCGCCACGGGGGCGACCACGCGCGCCACCTGGTCGACCGGGGACGTCGCCGAATCGGCTCCACCCGCAACCGGGTTGTCACCCACATCCCGCACCGGATCAACCACACCGGCCACCGGATCGCCCACGCCCGGTACCAGATCGTCCGCAGCCGTGACTGAATCGGCCGCACCCGGGACCTCGACCGTGCCCGGCACAAGGGGAGCCGCGGCGGGGGTCTGGTCGGCTGGTACGTGGCCGAGCGGTTCGGCGGGGGTCGGCCGTGCGTAATCCGCGAGCGGCGCACCGCCACCGAAGAGTCCGCAGTCCATGCCGCCCGGCCAGCGGGGGTCCACGAACGGCGACACCGCGTCGGCCGACAGCACGCGCTGGCATGCGCCGTCATCGGTGCGCGGGAAGATCGTGCGCAGCACCTCGTGCCGGGCCACCACATCGGCGACCGCCGCCCGCAGCGCCGCGATATCAGCGTCGCCGCGCAGCCGCACCACGAACGGCATGTTGTAGTCCGCACCGGTGCTGTCGAGCCGGTTCAGGAACCAGATGCGCTGCTGCGCCGGGGACAGCGGCAGTACCTCCGGACGCGCACGCGGCACCGGGACCGATGCGCCGACCTCCGCGTCGGCATCCACGAAGTGCTGCTCGATCACGGCGGCCAGCGCCGCGACGGTGGTGGCGCTGAACAGCTCTCGCAGGCCGATCCGGCAGCCGAGCTCGGCGGCCAGCCGCGCCGACACCCGCGTGGCCACCAGGCTGTTGCCGCCGAGGGCGAAGAAGTCGTCGTCGCGTCCGACCCGCTCGTGGCCGAGCACCTCACCCAGTACCCGGGCCACCGTCGCCTCGACCGGGGAAGCGGGGGCGGTGTAGGCCGCGGCGGTGCGGCGCGGCGCGGGCAGTGCCTTGCGATCCAATTTGCCGGAACTGTTGAGCGGCAGGTCGTCCAGCAGCAGGTAGCTGGTCGGCACCATATAGGCGGGCAGGGCGCGCGCCGCGGCGGCCCGCAGCCGCTCCTCGCTCACCGCGCCCGGGGCCGAGGGCACCACGTACGCGACGAGCTGGTCGTCGCGCACCAGCACCACGGCGTGCGCCACCCGCTCCACCGCGGCCAACACCGTCTCGATCTCGCCGAGTTCGATGCGCAGCCCACGCAGCTTCACCTGGAAGTCGGTGCGGCCCAGGTACTCCACCTCGCCGCGGGTGTTCCAGCACACCAGATCGCCGGTGCGGTACATGAGTTCGCCGGGGGCCGCGAACGGATCGGCCACGAAGCGCTCGGCCGTCAGGCCGGGGCGCGCCACGTAGCCCCGGGCGAGCTGAACCCCCGACAGATACAGCTCACCCGGGACCCCTACGGGAACCGGTCGCAGACGTGAATCGAGCACGTACAACCGGGTGTTGAACACCGGCGCGCCGATCGGCGCGAATTCGGCGTCCCCGCCGGTCACCTCGTGGCAGGTGACCTCTACGGCGGCTTCGGTGGGGCCGTACAGGTTGTGTACGCGGGCCCCGGTCAAGGCGGCGACGCGCAGTGCCGGACTCACCGGCAGCGCCTCGCCCGAGCACCATACGTGGCGCAACGTTCGAACTGCGTTGCGTCCCCCGGACGCCGCGTGTGCGTCCGTCGTCTCCAGCGCGGTCACGAAG
This sequence comes from Nocardia sp. CC201C, assembly GCF_030010695.1. Lineage (NCBI taxonomy): Bacteria > Bacillati > Actinomycetota > Actinomycetes > Mycobacteriales > Nocardiaceae > Nocardia > Nocardia sp. CC201C. Next base: position 9,038 of record NZ_JASCXP010000043.1, on the reverse strand, counting down.
GCCGTCAGCATGGACGGCACGAAATGCGCCGAGGTGATGCCCTCGCGGCGAATCAGGTCCACGATGTAGTCGGGATCGGTGTGGCCGTCCGGGCGCGCCAGCACCAACCGCGCGCCCACCTGCAGCGGCCAGAAGAATTCCGGTACCGAGACGTCGAAGGTGAACGGCGTCTTCTGCAGGACGCGGTCGGAATCGGTCAGCGCCACATAGCCGGTCTGCATCCAGAGCAGCCGGTTGACGATCGAGCGGTGGCTCACCGCCACCCCCTTGGGGCGGCCGGTGGAACCCGAGGTGAAGATGACGTAGGCGGTGTTCGCGGGCCGCAGCGGCGCGAGGCGCTCGGCATCGGTCAGCGGCGCGCTCGGGTAGCCGTCGAGCTCGAGGGTGTCCACGCTGATCACGGGGGCGTCCAGGGCCGTGGGCCGGTCCGCGGTCCGGGTGAGCACGCACACCGGCCGCGCGGTATCGAGAATGTGGCCGAGGCGTTCAGCCGGATGATCCGGGTCCAGCGGTACGTACGCGCCGCCCGCCGCCTGGATCGCGTACATGGCGATCACCAGTTCGGGTGAGCGCCGCAGGTGCAGGCCCACGAGCGACTCCGGACCGACGCCGAGCGAGATCAGATGCCGGGCCAGCCGATTCACGCGTGCGTCGAGTTCGCCGTAGCTGAGCTCGCACTCCGGTGCGTCCGGGCAGCGCAGTGCCACGGCGTCGGGTGTCCGCCGCACCTGCGCGGCGAACAGGGAGACCAGCGTGGCGTCGCGGCCCACCGGGCGGCCGGTGTCGTTCCAGGTACGCAGGCTCACCGCGCGTTCCAGCTCGGTGGTCACCGGCACGGCACCGAGCGGCGTCCGCGGATCGGCCCCGAGCAGCCGCTCCAGGAACGCGACGAAACGGCCGTGGTGTCTGGCGATCTCGTCGTGGGTGTAGAGGTTCGGATTGGCCTCGAGTTCCAGGTGCACCCGGTCGCTGTCGCCGTAGTAGACCTGCATGCTCAGGTCCTCCACCGGACCGCTGGTGAGCACGTGATACCGGCCGGGGGCAGCGCCGAGGGTGAGGTCGGCGGGGAACAGCATGATGTTGGCCAGCGGCCCGTACAGCGTCCGCCCGCCGGGTCCGCCGTCGCGATCGGTGTCGCGGTGCATATCCTCGAGCCGATAGCGCTGGTGCCGCAGTGCACCCGACACCTCCAGCCGCGTGGTGTGCAGCAGCTGCGCCCAGGTGGCGTCGGCGTCGAGTGGCAGCCGCAGCGGCACGATATTCGACAGCATGCCCGCCGAACGCCGCATGACCGCCGTGGTGCGGGCCGTCACCGGCATGGACAGCACGGCCTCCGAGCGGTCGGTCAGGCGTGCCAGGTAGGCGGCGAAGGCCGCTAGCAGCACCACCGCCGCCGATGAATCATGATTGGCCGCAAGGGAATTCATAGCCTCGGTCAGCCGCGGCGGCAGCGCTCGACCGTACCGGAGGTTCCCGGCGGCGGGCGCGGCCACGCGCCGCGACAGGGTGGTGGGCTCCAGCCCGCGGATCCGCTCGCTCCAGTAGGCGCGGTCGGTCGCGAAGCGGTCGCTGTCGCGATACGACAGTTCGCCCGCCACCAGCGATTCCAGCGTTCCGGGCCGGGCCGGGCCGGGTTCGGTGCCGCGCACGCGCGCGGTGTAGCGCTCGGCCACCCGCATGGTGTTGGTGAGCGCGCCGAAACCGTCGAGCACGATGTGGTGCGCTCGCATGTACCAGAACCAGCGCCGATCGGCGACGCGCAGGACGGCTCCGGCGAACAGGCGATCGGTGAGCAGATCGACCGGCGCGGTGGCGTCGGCGCGCATCCATTCGTGGGCGGCGGCGATCGGATCGGCGGCGGCGCGCAGGTCGACGATCTGGTGTTCCACCGACAGCGAAGGGTCCACGACCTGCTGGGGCTGCCCGTCGATCTCCACGAAACGCACCAGGGCGGAACCGAATTCGCGAGCCGCACCGACCAGCACCTGGTTCAGCAGCGCGGGGTCCAGCTCGCCGGCGACGTCCACGTACTGCGCCACATTGATGGGCACCTCCGGATCGAGGAGCTGCGCGTACCAGACGCCCAGCTGCGCCGGAGCCAGCGGGAACGGCACGGGATCCGTCACCACCGGCTCGGCCCGCCGGGCCACTCCGACACCATCCAACTCCGTACCCTGCACCAGAGCCTCCTCGATATGACGAATCAACAAGCGGCAAAACGCTTTTCAGGCAGCACGAATCAGGCCCGAGCACCGTCTGCGCGATGCCCGTGCCGCGGAACCACCACGGGAATTCGACGAATGCGCGCCACCCCGCCCACGGGGTGCCACACGCGTGATCTGCTGCGGACTTTCCCGGCCGCACCGAAAGAGATCCTCTGCCCTCGGATCGGCGGCCGGAACGCGGGTGCGAGGCGGGCCGAACCACTTGGAGCCCGGGCGCTTCCCGCATCTGGATCTACTGCTCTAGCTCTTCCTCCAACTCACGCGACCACTGGTGGACACTGTCCAAAAGTGGCCGCACTGTCACCTGCGTCACATGGATGCGGTCCATGTATGGCGAAGACTAGGCGTTGACAGAATAAAACGGAACTTTTTCCGGAAAAAAAGTTGGACGAGTGTCTAGTTGGCTCACGGGAGAACGTGACGGCCACCGTGAATGTGGGTGCCGCCACACTGCGGTCGTCAGATGTGACTGACCGCGCTTTCGGATGTGGAGACTAGGAGCCGAAACGTTGCATCTGCGTTGCATCGGCGCCCATACGCCGATCGAGAACGCGAATCTTGGCTTCTATCTGCGAATACAAGGGAGAGTCCCGGTCAACGGTAGCGCGATAGGCGACCCAGGCCGCCGCATCGTCACGCCCCTCCGCGCCCGCGGTCCATCTGCTGAGCACGGTCGTATCCCCGGAACGCAGCACGGCGGTGCGCAATCGCACGCGCAACTCATCGCGAATGTCTATGACTCCCGGGGCGGTCGAACGCGGGAGAACCGGCCCCGAATAGAGCCGAACGGCGGCCTCCACATCACCGGAATCCAGCGCCGCGCGCAGCGCCTCCACATCCGTGGCGATAGGAACCAGCAATCGATAGGGACGCGAGCCGAAGACCTTGGAACCCACCACCGAACGCAGTCGCGACACCGCGGCGCGGATGGTGGCGTTGTCCAGATCGGCGTCGTCCAGCAACAGCGCGAGATGGTCCGCGCTCAGCCCCTCGGTGTGCTCGGCGAGCAGCAGCAGGATCTCGGCATGCCGCTGCGACAACGGAACTCGCTCCCCCGCCACGGTCAGCTGCGGCTGCCCGAGCCCGAGCACATCCAGACCGAGGCGTTCCGGCGCGGGCGGGTGCATCGCATCGGCGGGATGGCGCACCTGCTGATCCCGGCCGGAGCGCACCGCCGCCAGCAGCAGATCCATTTCGACCGCCGTGGCGGCGGCCTTCACCAGCGCGAGGATCTCCGGGCGCGCCACCCGCACCCCGCCCGCGATCATGAGCACGCCGACCAGGCGACCGTCCGGATCGTGCACGGGCGCGGCGGCTCCGGTGATCTGGTGCATGCGGTGCAGGAAGTGCTCGGGTCCGTGGATCCAGGCCGCGCGGCCGGTGCGCACCACCAGGCCCACCGCATTGGTGCCCACCCGGCGCTCGGAGAGGTCGTTGCCCTCGCGCAATCCCGCCTCGGCCGCGGCACTCACCCGATCGGGCGTGCCGTGCACCGACAGCACCCGACCGAACTGGTCGGCCACCACCACGATGAGACCGGTGCCGGTGGCGTCGCGCAACAACAGCTTGTCGACCAGCGGCATCACCGCGGCGATGGCATGATTGTCCCGATACCGTTGCAGGTCAGCGCCTCTCAGGCCGCGCCCGTCGCCGTCGTCCATGGGATCGACGCCGCCGCGCAGGCTGCGCAGCCAGGACTCGAGGACCATCGGACGCAGCAGACCCGCCAACTGACCCAGCTGTTCGGGGCCGACGCTCAGATAGCCGTGGGCCTGTGCGGCATAGGCTTCGAGCGCACCCAGCTGTGAGCCCGATTCGGCGCCGTGCTGGGAGGGGCTCCCACCTGCGATGTTGCTGACCATTTGCCTTTCCCTTCGGGCACAAACTGTACCGACGAAGGCAGGCATACAACCCGGAAGCAGGTTCTTTGTCCGGCAGGTCACACCGTGACAGCACCCTCGCAAAATGTGAGCTGTGTCTATTTATCTTTAATTCGGGTTTATTCTTCGTGGCCGACGCCCCAGCGCGAGGTTGCGGGAAGGACGCCGGTTCAGTGCGGCGGCAGCGTCGGGCGCAGGGCCACCGCGGACCGCGCCTGGGCCGCTCCCCACCACAGGCCGGTGCCGTGCGCGACGTCGTCCAGACGTTTGCAGGCCAGATAGCGCACCGGGTCCAGGCCGCCCGGTTCGCGATGGGTGAACCAGTCCGCCAGGCCGTCGGCCATCGCCATGGTGACCGCGATGCGGCGAATGCGACGCGACAGCACCATGCTCAGCACGGTGACGGGCCAGTAGTGGCGGCACAGCGCCGACGCCAGCCGCCACAGCCCCGCGGAGAAACCGCGCGCCAGATAGATGGCCGAGACCCGGGTGGGATTGTCGAGTTCGGCGAAGACGCGGCGCAGCCGGGCCAGGGTGGCGCACAGGGTGAGCAGGCCGCAGAACACGCCCGAACGGGTGAGGGTGGCGAACAGCAGGGCGGCCACCGCGGTCCACAGCGGCACCGCCAGCGGCGCCGCCATCCCGGGATGGCGCAGCCCCAGCGGCGCCACGCCGGCACCTTCGGAGACCTTGTGCGCGAACCACTTTCGCAACGATACCGGGCACTCGTACGCCACGCGCGCGGCGGGCTCGTAGCGCAGCCGCCAGCCCGCGCGCTCCAGCCGCCAGCACAGGTCGATATCCGCGCCCGCGGTCATGGTCTCGTCGAATCCGCCCGCACGCGCCAGGGCGTCACGGCGCACCAGCAGTGCGGTGCCCGGGACATAGGGCACCGGGCCGCGCGAGCGCACCGCGGACTCGCGGCGGCCGCGCTCCAGCGACGCGCGCATGTGCTCGTAGCGGGCCAGCACCGTGGAATCCGGGTCCATGGCCAGCAGGCGCGGGGCGACCAGGGCCACCTTGGGATCGCTGAAGTGACCGAGCATGACCTCCAGCCAGCCGCTGCGCGGCACCACGTCCGACTCCAGGAACGCCACGAATTCGGTTGTGGCGGCCCGCAATCCCAGATTGCGCGCGGCGGCGGCGCCGCGGCGGCGATCCGAGCGCAGCACCGTCACCCGACGGCGGGTGCCGCGTGCGGGCGGAATGCGGACCGGGCGATCCGAGCCGTCGTCCACCACGATCACCGAGTGCCCGCGCAGCGCCGAGAGCAGCCGCTCCAACCCGGCGGCGTCGTTGTGCAGCGGCACGATCACGGTGACGTCCTCCGGCGAGGGCAGCAATCGCGGGCGCGGATTGCCGACACCGGAATCGAGCAGGCGTCTGGCCACCCGGGCCGAGAGCGGATCGGTCACCTCGAGGTAGCCGTCGCCGATCCGGGCCGCAGCCTCCGGCGCGAGCCGCAGCAACCCGGTCGGCGAGCCACCGACCAGGAAACGTCCACCGGAGTAAGTGCGCACCCTGGGATCGATTCGCACCCCGAAACCATCGGGAAGTCGATCATGGCGCATTCCTGAGATGCTAGGTCAGCACATAGGCGGCAAACGGGATCGGCACGCCGCTCCCGAAGACCCGTGCCCGGACCGGAACGTGGCGGGACCACCGGCCGAGCGCGCGCTCTAGACTGCGTGGAACAACAGCAGCGCAGGTAGTAGGGACGGCCGTCGCCGTACCCGCAATGGTCGAGGTGGCATGGGAGTCGGACGTATGCAGTCGAGTGGGGGCGGCAACACTCTGTCGGAGTCCGAGATCGTCGAGGCCGCCCTTCGGGTGGTCCGGCAGGACGGCGTGGAGAAGCTCTCCATGCGCCGCCTGTCCCGCGAACTCGGGGTGTCCCCGATGGCTCCGTACTACTACGTGGCGGACAAGCGCGAGCTACTCGACCTCGTCGCCACCGCCGCCCTCACCGGCGTGCGCAAGCCGCCGCCCGACGCCGGGCCGTGGCAGCGACGGCTGCGCGATCTCATCGACCAGATCGACGAGAAGCTGCGCAAACATCCCGGACTCGGCGACGTGCTGATCGAACAGATGCTGGGCAAGCAGCTCGATCTCATCGCGGCGCTGATGGAGATCCTGTTCGAGGCCGGGTTCAGCGATCGCAACGTGCTCTCGGCGTATGCGACCATCCACACCTACCTGTTCGGCCGGGGCCGGGTGAATCCGCGTGACCGCTCAGCGCTACACGACGAGCGGGCGCTGCCGGAGGCGGTGGAACGGGCCACCAAGCATTTATCGGACCTGCGTGGGAAGTACTCCTACGACTTCGGAATGGACGTGCTGATCGCCGGGCTCGAGGCCCAGCTTGTCCGGCAGCGGGACGGCCACGTAGTATGAAACTAGAACACGTTCTAGTTTGGCCACACAGCGCCGGGTTCGAGAGGACACTATGACCACCGTCGACGTACCGCACAGCTCGCGATCGGCCGTGCTGCGGGTCTCCGCGGTCATCCAGGAGACGGCCGATTCCTGCTCGCTGGTCTTCGACGTTCCCGCCGAACTGCGCGAACGTTTCAGCTACCAGCCGGGCCAGTTCCTGACGCTGCGCATTCCCAGCGACCTCACCGGGTCGGTGGCGCGCTGCTACTCACTGGCGAGTTCACCGCACACCGACGACGCGCCCAAGGTGACCGTCAAGCGCACCGCGGACGGATACGCCTCGAACTGGGTGTGCGACAACGTGAAAGCGGGCGACTCGATCGAAGTACTGCCGCCCTCCGGCGTTTTCACGCCCAAGAACCTCGACGAGGACCTGCTGCTCTTCGCCGCCGGATCCGGCATCACGCCGGTCATGTCGATCCTGAAATCGGCTCTGGCACGGGGTAATTCGCGTGTTGTGCTGGTGTACGCCAACCGCGACCACGACAATGTGATCTTCGCCGACGAACTACGCGAACTCGCCGACAAGAACCCGCAGCGGCTGGTGGTCGTGCACTGGCTGGAACAGCTGCAGGGCCTGCCCACCGCCGACGCGCTCGCCACCCTGACCCGGCCCTACACCGAGTTCAGCGCCTTCATGTGCGGCCCCAAGCCGTTCATGGACCGGGTGCACGACGCGCTGGCCCAGCTCGGGGTGCCGCGCAACCGCACCCACGCGGAGGTCTTCAACTCGCTGTCGGGCGATCCATTCGCCGATGTCGCCCCCGTCGAGATCAGTGCGGAGGAGGCCGCCGACGCCGCCAGCGTGGAGGTGGAACTCGACGGCGAGACCCACGAGATGAACTGGCCGCGCAGCCAGACCCTGGTGGACATCATGCTCGCCAAGGGCCTGGACGTGCCCTACTCCTGCCTCGAGGGCGAATGCGGATCGTGCGCCTGCACCGTGCTCGAGGGCACCGTGGAGATGGAGAACGCGGAGATCCTCGATCCCGAGGACATCGCCAACGGCTATATCCTCGGCTGCCAGGCCCGCCCGGTCACCGACCACCTCAAGATCCAGTTCTGATCAGCCTCGGGGTGCGGCCCGCCCGCTCGCGGGCGGTGTGCCCTCGACGGCACGGTCGCGGCATCCGCGCGGAGTCTGGGCACAGCGCCCAAGGCACACGCGACCCATCGCATATCTCGGCGACCTCGACAGCCACACCCGATCACCGGGGAGTTCGGCGACCCGACACCCACACGCGACCACTGTGGCGTTCGGCGACCGACGTCCACGCGACCATCGGGCGGTTCGGTGGCCGGGAGGTGCGTTCGAGGCGGGGAGGCCGTCAGCGCTGCGCTCGGTAGTGCGCGCGCTGGTCGGCGGTGAGGTGCTCGGTGGCGTAACTCAGTGCGATGCGGCCCATGTCGGCGGCGTGCCTCTCCAGGAAGTCGATGAGGGCGGTCGGTTCCACTCGCTTGCCGACCTCCCGCAGCATCCACCCGACGGCCTTCTGGATCAGGTCGCGGCGGTCGGACAGCAGGCGCTCACACAGCGCCAGCGTGGTACTCGCATCACCCGCCTTGATGAAGGCGAAGGTGGTCAGCAGTGCGATTCGCCGCTCCCACAGCGAATCCGACGCCGCCAGCTCGTACAGCGGATCCCGCGGCTGCTCCAGCAACCACGGTCCGAGAATGTGCTCGGCCGAGGTGTCGACCAGATCCCAATTGTTGATCCGCCCCCGCCGCATGGCGGCCAGATACAGTTCGACGATCGCGCGCTGCTCCGCGGCGCTGCCCGTGCGCACCCGCGATGCCTTCGCCATCCGCGCGTTCAGGATCACCAGCGCCGCCAGTCGGTGCTCGTGCACCTCGCTGTCCAGCAGCCGGTCGATCTCCGACAGTGGCAGTCCCCCGAACCGTTTCGCGACCTTGCGGGTCTGCGGCACCCGCACCCCGATGAAGACGTCACCCTCCCCGTACTCCCCCGGCCCCGTCTTGAAGAACCGCTGTAGCTGCGCCGCATCCGCGGGATCGGCGACCTCCGCCAGCGCTGTCCGCACCGCTTCCGCCGTCAATGCGCCCATATCCGGATGGTACGGCCATCGGATCCGGCCCCCGGTGCGCCATTCGGACACGCGGTCCATGGCGGCGCGGGTGCGCACGAGCAGATCAGCCACGACAGCTGTCCCGGACTCGACATCGGTGACGTGCCGGTGTCGGGTTCCTGGCCGGTCGGCAGAAGGCGCATCCGCCTGCTGCGCCCCGACAGCGGCGGCAGCCACGGCGTCCGAAACGCGGTGGTGGCAACCTCCCGAACCGGCGCCCGCGATCCCGGCGAGGTGCCGTGGGCGACGGGTCGACCCGCGCTAGTGCCTGCCTGCGCCTTCCGACGCGGCCTGTAACAGCGCCTCAGCGAAATTTCGCATCTGGTCCGCCCCTCCGTACCAGGCGGATACGAGTTCCACGGCGGCGGCGCGGGTGCGGTGGGCGGCGCGGGCCAGCTCGGCGACGCCGA
>NZ_JASCXP010000042.1:0-28109 GCF_030010695.1 Nocardia sp. CC201C | reverse complement strand
ATGTGGTGATCCCATTGGAATTCCGGTGCGTCGTCAATGCTCGATCAGGACGCGTTTCCCGCTGGTCGTCTTCTCCGCGCGGCGGTCGGCGGCGCAATCTCGCCGTCCCAGGCCAGATGGGCCATGCCCTGCGCATATTCGCGCCGCACTATCTCGTGTGTGCGTCCGGGGCTTGGGCGGCGAGCGCGGTAACAGCCTCCTCGTGGGGGACCGATAGACGACGAAATCATTGCGATGATCGAGCGATCCTGCCACCTGGAACTGCACCCATGACCCTCGCCTGCCGAGCGCGAGGGCCTTCGGCCTCCTAATCGTTGCAGCAGACGACTAGCGAGGACAGCTGCTCTTGCCCCAGACCGCGCCGACCGAACCGGACAATCGCAGTCACCTGAAGGTGCCTCGACACTGAAATTATTGCGAGAGCGAAATCAGCTACGCCAGAGGCGGATCCGGCGGGCATTCGCATGCCCCCCCAGCCGCCACCTGCACGCCGGGCACGTATCGGAAAAGCTCGCTCGTCCACGGTCGCCGTCACTCGAGTGCAATAATCAGCGTCGCCGGCCGATGGCGGCTGTGCGTCATCGCGCGGGACAGCCGAGAACGAAGGGCGTCCGCACGTGCGCGCCAGACTCTTTCACGCGGCACGTAGTGCAGCCCAGGGGCTTCTCCTCGTGCTGACGTTCGTTGCGGTGATTGTGTTTGCCGTCGCCATGGCACTGAGACTGCTGGTGGGCATCGCGTGCGGGATCTGCGGCCCGTTCGCCATTCTCTTCGGCGTCAGAATGCTGATCAGCGGCGAGGGGCGCGGGTGGTGGCTTATCGGTGGGGGTGTACTCGCGTTCGCTCTCGCAGGGGTTCTCCTGCCCCAGAGCGACGAGACCGAATCCAGCTCCGGCCCTGGCAGTTCCACCGGGTTCGGGGCTGGCCCGGGATGACGGATGCGGGCATGCAACAGCATCCGTTGCACAATCGAGGACATTAACGACGACCTGGCAACGGTCAGCACGGCTGACTGGTTGACCGGCGGCCCCGATCACATCTCCCCCATCTTCGACGTTCTGGTGAACGTTCCCGTTCCGACCAACCCTCCGCCGCCTGGCATCTGAGCTGGGCGAGTCAACACACTCAACTGCCGCTGATCGCGCTGCTTCATCCGGTCGCGGTGAGCCACCGGAGATCGCATCCTTGGTACGTGGACTTGGATGGCCTGGTAGCGATCGAACTGTCGGAGGATGAGCGAGAGGTGCTGCGCCGCGGTCTGAGCGAATGGGGTGGTCCGGCGCACTGCACCGACGCGCTCGCGGTCGCGATGGGGTTCGAGTCTGTGGCGGACCTGTTCGGGCAGGGGCGGCAGTTGGGTTCGCGGGTGATCTCGAACGAGCCGTTGAGCGCTCCGGATTGGCGGCGGGCGCTGGTCGCGACCGAGTTCGTGTTCGCCAGCGATGTCTTCGGCTCCGGACAGGACTGGTCGATCACCACCGGGTTCTCGGATGAGCAGACGATCCGCATACTTCGGGGGCTTCAACGGAAGATCGGCCGCGCGCTGCGTCGGACAGTGTGAGGCGTGCCTGCGTGGAGCGTCCTCTTCAGGCTCGCAGGGCGCGATTCGACTCGGCTGCCGACGCCTCGTCCGAATGCGGCACGAAAAAGGCCCCTGACCGGCAATGTGCTGGTCAGGGGCCTGATCTCGATGTGCCCTCGGCAGGAATCGAACCTGCGGCCTTTTGCTCCGGAGGCAAACGCTCTATCCCCTGAGCTACGAGGGCGGGGATATGTCCGGGCGGGTGTTCCGCTCGGGCTGGGAAAGCCTATCGCATTGGTTGCCTCTCGGCCAAAAACCGGTGCGGACCGGGCGTTTCGCGACTGCCCGGTCCACGGCTCGGGCTCAGGGGTAGGGGAGGGGAGTCGCGCCGCGGGCGGCGAGCATCTGGGTCATGAGGGTGACCTCGCCCGACTGGGTGCGGGCCATCTTCTCGGCGAGATCGCGGACTCCGGCGGTCTCGGCGCGTTCGACGGCGTAGTCGGTCATCGGCACGCCGCCCAGATGGTGGCGCAGCATGAGCTGGAGGAACAGGATGTCCTGGGCGGTGCCGGTGGCTTGCCGGAGCGCGACCAGATCGTCCTGGGAAGCCATGCCGGGCATGGTCGGTACCGGGCCGGTGTGCTCCGGTGCGGCGGCTTCGCCGCCGTGGCCGTGCGAGGAGCCCGGCTCGGCCATCCAGCCCATGTATCCGCCGGTCGGCAGCAGCGGCTCGCCCCACAGTTGCAGCCAGGCGTGCATGCGGCCCAGCTGATTCTGCTGGCTGGTGAGGATGTCGTAGGCCAGGCTCTTGATGGCCGGATCGTCGGAACCCGCCAGCGCGACCCCGGCCATCTCGACCGCCTGCGCGTGATGCACCGACATGTCCTGGCTGAAGCCGATGTCCACGGCGTTCGGATTCGGCTCCGAGCTGCCGTCCAGGGGAATGCGCGCGAACACGCCCAGGGCGAAGCCGATCAGCAGCACCCCGATCACGCCCAGCACGACCAGCGCGGGCCGCTGGCTCGGGCGGGCGGTGGCGGGGGATTCGGCGGGCTGGTCGTCGGCCGACTCGTGGGGATCGCTGTGTGACAACAAGGGCGGCATCACTGTCCCGGCGCGGGCTGCTGCCCGTCCTCGGGTGCGGCGGGCTGTTCACCCGTGGGCACGTCGGTCGGCGCGGGAATGTTCTCGATGCCCTCCGGCAGACCGGACAGGCCTTCCAGTCCCTCCAACCCCGGGATGCCCTGCAATCCGCCGCCCAGCTCGGTGGGATCGGTCATGGAACCCTGCGTCGCACCCTTGCCGTTCATGTCGACCGCGTTCGGGCCCGGCGGCGTCGGATCGAAGGCGGGCGGATTCACGGTGTCGAAGGTCGGGTTGGCGCAGCTGGCGCCCACCTCCGGATAGGTGTTCTCGTTCAGGCGCAGATCCTTGATGAACCGGTCCACCCGGGCATCGTCGACCTTGTCCACCTTCAGCTGATGCCCCCACGCCTGTAGCGAGATCGGCGCTTCCAGTCCGGGGTAGGGCGACATGAGCATGTACGGCTGTCCGTCGACCTTCGCCTTCAGCGTGTCGATGGTCCCGGCGTCCACGCTGTCCGGGTTGTAGGTGATCCACACCGCACCGTGTTCGAGCGAATGCACCGCGTTCTCGGTGCGAATGGCCTTGTCGTACACCACGCCGGTGCAGGCCGCCCACGAACTGTCGTGCGGTCCGCCGAATGGCGGGGCCTGGTCGTAGGCCACCCGCTGGGCCGAGGACACGTGCTGGCCCGCCGGATAGTCCTGCTTGACCACGCCATCGATGTAGGCGGACGGGTTCTTCAGCTCCTCCTGCGCGTGGTACTTCGGCACCAGGTACGCGGCGAGCGCGCCGACGAGTGCGATGATCACCACCGCGGCCCCGATGGTCGGCCACGGGATGTTGCGCTTGGTCGGCAACTTCCCGCTCTTGCCTCCCTTCCGCGGCGACGTGGAGGATTTGCTCGCGGCCTTGATGGCTTTCGCCGACTTGGCGCTGGTCCTGCTCGGCATCGCTGTTGTGCTCTTTTCGACGTGTGGACAATCAGACGGGGTGGCGACGCGTCGGCGCCCCGTGTGCCGGGCGCGTGCCCGCGAGGTGCCCGCTGACGGCGTTCACCTGCTCAGACCATAGGATAGTGACTCGTGACTCCAGCTGACCTTGCAGATCTCCTTCGTGCGACCGCGGCGAAGGTCCTTGTCGAACGTGGATCCGACCCTGCGGTCCTGCCCGACGAGGTCAAGGTGGAGCGTCCGCGTAACCCTGAGCACGGTGACTATGCCACGAATCTGGCCATGCAGGTAGGGAAGAAAGCGGGCTTGAATCCGCGGGATTTCGCGAACCTGCTGGCCGAGGCGCTGTCGGCGGCCGAGGGCATCGAGTCCGCGGAGATCGCCGGGCCCGGCTTCCTGAACATCCGGCTGGCCAAGGCCGCCCAGGGCGCGATCATCACCACCATCCTGGCGGCGGGTGAGAGCTTCGGCACAGCCGACACCCTCGCGGGCACCAAGATCAACCTGGAATTCGTCTCCGCCAACCCCACTGGACCGGTACACCTCGGCGGCACCCGCTGGGCGGCGGTGGGCGACGCCTTGGGGCGCATCCTGGCGGCGCAGGGCGCGCAGGTTACCCGCGAGTACTACTTCAACGACCACGGCGCGCAGATCGACCGCTTCGCCAAGTCGCTGGTCGCCGCCGCACTCGGCGAACCCACCCCCGAGGACGGCTACGCCGGGGCCTACATCGGCGAGATCGCCGCCACCATCGTGGCCGCGCATCCCACCGCCGTCGAACTGCCCGCCGAACAGCGGCACGAGCTGTTCCGGCGCGAGGGCGTCGAGCTGATGTTCGCGCAGATCAAGCAGTCGCTGCACGACTTCGGCACCGACTTCGACGTGTACTTCAACGAGAGCTCGCTGTTCGAGTCCGGCGCGGTGGACGCGGCGCTGGAGCGAATGAAGTCCTCGGGCAACCTGTACGAGAAGGACGGCGCCTGGTGGATCAACTCCACCGAGTTCGGTGACGACAAGGACCGCGTCGTCATCAAGAGCGACGGCAAGTCGGCCTACATCGGCGGCGATATCGCCTACCTGGAGAACAAGCTGTCGCGCGGCTTCGACCTGTGCATCTACATGCTCGGGGCCGACCACCACGGCTACATCGGCCGCCTCAAGGCCGTCGCCTCGACCCTCGGCGAGAACCCCGATGTGGTCGAGGTGCTCATCGGCCAGATGGTGAACCTGCTCAAAGACGGTGCCGCCGTGAAGATGTCGAAGCGGGCGGGCACCGTGGTCACGCTGGAGGACCTGGTCGACGCCATCGGCGTGGACGCCGCCCGCTACTCGCTCATGCGGTCGTCGGTGAATACCAGCATCGATATCGACATCAACCTGTGGACCAAACAGGACAGCGTCAACCCGGTGTACTACGTGCAGTACGCGCACGCCCGCACCTGCCGCATCATCGACAATGCCAAGGCATTCGACTTCGATTCGGTGACACCGGACTTCGGCCTCATGTCGGCCGAGCGCGAGGGCGAGCTGATCCGCACCCTCGGCGAGTACCCGCGCGTGGTGGCCACCGCCGCCGAGATGCGCGAACCGCACCGGGTGGTGCGCTACCTGGAGGAGCTCGCCGGGGCCTACCACCCCTTCCAGTCCGACGACGACATGCGCGTGCTGCCCAAGGGCGACGAGCCCGTCTCGCCGCGCCACGCCGCCCGCCTCGAGCTGGTCAAAGCCACCAACCAAGTTCTCGCCAACGGCCTCGGCCTGCTAGGCGTATCTGCCCCGGAGCGTATGTAGATGAGTGCCCACCCCGCCGGACCCCGCCACGCCGACATCCCGCACGCGCCGAACCTGCCCGAGCGCCCCACCGCGGCCCGGCAGCTGATCGAGCTGCCCGCGAATGTGTGGCCCCGCAACGCCACTCGCGACGCCGACGGCGTGGTGCGGCTGGCGGGCGTGCCCGTGCACGAGCTGGCCGCCGAATTCGGCACCCCGCTGTTCGTCGTCGACGAGGACGACTTCCGATCCCGCTGCCGCGATATGGTGCGCGCCTTCGGCGACAACGCCAAGGTGCACTACGCCTCCAAGGCGTTCCTGTGCGGTGAGATCGCGCGCTGGATTCGCGACGAGGGCCTGTCGCTGGACGTGTGCTCCGGCGGCGAACTCGCGGTGGCGCTGCGTGCCGGCTTCCCGGCCGAGCGAATCGCCTTGCACGGCAACAACAAGTCCGTGCCCGAACTGGAGGCGGCGGTGCGCGCCGGGGTCGGCCACGTGGTGTTGGACTCGCTCATCGAGATCGAGCGCCTCGAGGCGGTGGCCAAGAGCGCGGGCGTGGTGCAGGACGTGCTGGTGCGCCTCACCGTGGGTGTGGAAGCCCATACCCACGAATACATCTCGACCGCGCACGAGGACCAGAAGTTCGGCTTCTCGGTCGCCAGCGGCGACGCCATGCAGGCCATCGCCCGCGTCTTCGAGTCGTCGCACCTGCGCATGGTCGGCCTGCACAGCCACATCGGCTCGCAGATCTTCGATATCGACGGCTTCGAGATCTCCACAAGGCGCATGCTCGGGGTGCTGCGCGAGGCCGTGGACAAGTTCGGGGCCGACCGCGCCGCGCAGATCAGCATTCTGGATCTCGGTGGCGGCCTGGGTATCTCGTACCTGCCGCACGACGATCCGCCCGCGCTGGACGAGTTCGCCGCCAAGCTGGACCACATCGTCACCGAGGAGGCGGCGCACGCCGGGCTGCCCAAGCCGACCATCGCGGTCGAACCGGGCCGGGCCATCGCCGGACCGGGCACCGTGACCCTCTACGAGGTCGGCACCATCAAGGACGTCACCCTCGACGGTGGCAACCGCCGCCGCTACGTCTCGGTGGACGGCGGCATGAGCGACAACATCCGTCCCGCGCTGTATCAGGCCGAGTACGACTGCCGATTGGTCTCGCGCACCAGCGATTCCGCCGCCGTCGTGGCTCGTGTGGTCGGAAAGCATTGCGAGAGTGGGGATATCGTCATTCGCGATACCTGGATGCCCGCCGACGTGGGTCCGGGCGATCTCATCGCGGTGGCCGCGACGGGCGCGTACTGCTATTCGATGTCGAGTCGCTACAACATGCTCACCCGGCCCGCCGTGGTGGCGGTGCGGGACGGCGAGGCGCGCTTGATTCTCCGCCGGGAGACGGTGGAGGACCTACTGAGTTTGGAGGTGAACGCATGACAGAGGTGGCTAACGCTGCGAGAAACGGCGTGTGGGGGACGGACCACCCGATCGGTGTCGCGGTGCTCGGCATGGGCACGGTCGGCACCGAGGTCGTGCGTATTCTGCGCGATCACGCCGACGACATCTGCAACCGCGTCGGCGCCCCCGTGGTGCTGCGCGGGGTGTCCGTGCGCGACCTCGGCAAGGACCGCGGCCTGCCCGCCGAACTGCTGACCACCGACTCCGAGGCCCTGGTCACCCGCGACGACGTCGATATCGTGGTCGAGCTCATGGGCGGCATCGACCCCGCTCGTGCGCTGATCAAACAGGCCCTGGACGCGGGCAAGTCGGTGATCACCGCCAACAAGGCCCTGCTCGCCGACTACACCGGCGAACTGGCCGCCGCGGCCGAGAACAGCCGCGCCGACCTGTACTTCGAGGCCGCCGTCGCCGGTGCCATCCCGGTGATGCGCCCGCTCATCCAGTCGCTGTCCGGTGACCGGGTGAACCGCGTGGTGGGCATCGTCAACGGCACCACCAACTTCATCCTCTCCGCCATGGCCGAGACCGGCGCGGACTACCACGACGTGCTCGCCGAGGCCACCCGCCTGGGCTACGCCGAGGCCGATCCGACCGCCGACGTGGAGGGCTACGACGCCGCGGCCAAGGCCGCCATCCTCGCGTCGGTGGCCTTCCACACCCGGGTGACCTCCGCCGACGTCTATCGCGAGGGCATCTCCAAGATCACCGCCGAGGATCTGGAGACCGCCGCCGCCGTCGGCTGCACCGTGAAGCTGCTCGCCATCTGCGAGCGCGTGGTGGAGGGTCCGGAAGACGGCGGCAAGGAGAGCGTCTCGGTGCGCGTCTACCCGGCCCTCATCCCGCGCAAGCACCCCCTGGCAGCGGTGAACGAGGCGTTCAACGCCGTGGTGGTGGAGGCCGAGAACGCCGGCCGCCTGATGTTCTACGGTCAGGGCGCGGGCGGCGCGCCCACCGCCTCGGCGGTCATGGGCGATCTGGTGATGGCGGCGCGCAACAAGTTCTTCGGTGGCCGCGCGCCCGGCGAATCGGTTTATGCTGAGCTGCCGATCGCACCGATCGGCGACACCCCCACCCGCTACCACGTGAACCTGCAGGTCGCCGACCGCACCGGCGTTCTCGAGGCGGTGGCGGGTGAATTCGCCAAACACGGCGTCAGCATCTCGACGGTCCGCCAGGAGGGACACGACGAGGGCGCGCGCCTGGTCGTGGTGACCCACCACGCGCAGGAGTCCGCGCTGGCCGATACCGTTGCCGCGTTGGCCGAACTGGACTCCGTCACGTCCGTGACCAGTGTTCTGAGATTGGAAGGCACCGAGGAATGAGTACGACCGCGCGGGTCCCCGTGCACACTCCGTGGCCCGGTCTGATCGACGCGTACCGGGATCGGCTCCCGGTGCCCGCCGACTGGGAGGCGGTCACGCTGTTCGAGGGCGGCACCCCGCTGGTGCCCGCGCACCACCTTTCGCAGCTGACCGGCTGCGAGGTGTACCTCAAGGTCGAGGGCCTCAACCCGACCGGTTCCTTCAAGGACCGCGGCATGACCATGGCCATGACCGACGCCAAGTACTCCGGCAAGAAGGCCGTGCTCTGCGCCTCCACCGGCAACACCTCGGCCTCGGCCGCCGCCTACGCCACCCGGGCGGGCCTGCGCTGCGCGGTGCTCATTCCGCAGGGCAAGATCGCCATGGGCAAGCTGGCCCAGGCGGTCATGCTGGGCGCGGACATCATCCAGATCGCGGGCAACTTCGACGACTGCCTGGAGCTGGCCCGCAAGGTAACCTCCGACTTCCCCGAGGTCGGCCTGGTGAACTCGGTCAACCCGGCCCGCATCGAGGGCCAGAAGACCGCCGCCTTCGAGATCGTCGACGCGCTCGGCAAGGCCCCCGATGTGCACGCGCTGCCGGTGGGCAACGCGGGCAACATCACCGCCTACTGGAAGGGCTACAGCGAGTACCACGCCGACGGCATCATCGCCGCCCGCCCGCGCATGCTGGGCGTGCAGGCCGCCGGGGCCGCACCGCTGGTGAACGGGGCTCCGGTGAGCGATCCGGAGACGGTCGCCACCGCCATCCGGATCGGCGCGCCCGCCTCCTGGAACGGCGCGATGAACGCCAAGGAGGAGTCCGGCGGCGCGTTCCGCGCGGCCACCGACGAGGAGATCCTGGCGGCGTACCGCCTGGTCGCCGCCACCGAGGGGGTCTTCGTGGAGCCCGCGTCCGCCGCCTCCGTGGCCGGCCTGCTGGCCGCCCGCAAGGAGGGCTGGCTGGACGCCGGACTGACCGTGGTGTGCACGGTCACCGGCAACGGCCTCAAGGACCCCGACAATGCCCTCAGGGGCATGCCGGAGGTCACACCGATCGCGGTCGACCCGGTTGCGGTGGCCCACGAACTCGAGCTGGCCTGAGTTGAGTTCGCGCGAAGGTCAAGTGATGACCCGGACCCTGCCCGCGGATCTCACCGTCACGGTGCGGGTTCCGGCGTCCAGCGCCAATCTGGGGCCGGGTTTCGACTCCCTGGGCATCGCCCTCGGTCTGTACGACGAGATCACGGTGCGCACCACCGAATCCGGTCTCACCATCAAGGTGGAGGGTGAAGGGGCCGACGATGTGCCCTGGGGCCCTTCACATCTGGTGGTGCGTGCCATCGAGCGCGGACTGGAATCCGCGGGTGTCT
Source organism: Nocardia sp. CC201C (assembly GCF_030010695.1). Classification (NCBI taxonomy): domain Bacteria; kingdom Bacillati; phylum Actinomycetota; class Actinomycetes; order Mycobacteriales; family Nocardiaceae; genus Nocardia; species Nocardia sp. CC201C. Next base: position 18,641 of record NZ_JASCXP010000042.1, on the reverse strand, counting down.
GGGCCGATGGCCTGGATGTGGTGTGCCGCAACGTGATTCCGCACTCGCGAGGGCTGGGTTCCTCGGCCTCGGCGGTGGTGGGCGGACTGGCCGCGGGGCGCGGACTGGCCGCCAAGTTCGATCCGGTGCTGAATTTCGGCGATGACACGCTGGTGCAGCTGTCCTCGGAATTCGAGGGGCATCCCGACAACGCCGCGGCCAGCGTGCTGGGCGGAATCGTGGTGTCCTGGACGGAAACCGACCGACCCGCCGACGCCGCGGTCAATGGGGTAGGTGACCATCACACCCGCTCCTACCGGGCCGTTCGGCTGGATCCGCACCCGTCGCTGCGCCCGTTCGTGCTCATCCCCACCGAGCGCTCGTCCACGGCGCACACCCGCGGTTTGCTGCCCGACACCGTGCCGCACGCCGACGCGGCCTTCAACGCCAGCCGTTCCGCGCTGGCGGTAGTGGCCTTGACGCAGCGCCCCGACCTGCTGCTGCCCGCCACCGCAGACCGGCTACATCAGGGCTACCGGGCCGCGGCGCTGCCGTTGACCACCAAATGGATCGACACGCTGCGCGCGGCCGGAATCGCGGCCACCGTCTCCGGCGCCGGACCCACGGTATTGGCCCTGGGTACCGGTGAATTCCCGGCGGAGCTGCGGGAACTGGCCGCCGCCGACGGCATGCGCGTGGTCGAACCCGGTATCGCCGACGGCGTGCTGGTGGACTGATCGCCGACGTATTGCCGGATTGACAGCGTGCCTGCCTTGCCGATGCAACTGGTGAGAGCTATCCTGGGGCGGTCCGTACATCGTGCGCGTCAGACGCCGGTGCTTCATCAGGGCAATCGCTCCAGAGGCTCCTTGCTCAGGCTCGAGGCTCGAGCTCGAAACTTGGGGGTAGCCAGTCAACTGGAATGATCTCTCCCACCTTTTGCAGTCGGTGGCGAAGCCCAGCAGTCGGTGGCGAAGACTACGCAGTGGCACTACACCACCACGTGGCGAAACCACCGGTCCGGCGGGGCAGGCGATGCGGCATCCGAGTCCGGCACACGACCGGATTGCAGGAGAAACCCTCGACAAGGCACACGGCAATCGAGGGAAGGAAAGGATTTCCGTGACAGATACGGACCTGCTCGCGACACCCGGGGTGGATACCAATTCCGATTCCTCGGGCGACCGCGAAAGTGACTCCGGACAAAGTTCGATCAAGATGAGTGAACAAACCGACGTCGCACGATCGGGGCTGACTGGAATGTTGTTGCCGCAGTTGCGTGCGCTTGCGGGAGAACTCGGTATCCGAGGCACTTCCGGGATGCGTAAGGGTGATCTCATCGCCGCCATCAAGGAGAATCAGTCCGGTGGCGCCAAAGCCGCCGCCGCGGGCAAGCCCGCGAAGGGTGGCCGGGGTGAGAAGGCCAAGGCCGATGCCGAGGCCGCCAAGGGCGCGGATACCGCGCCGACCAGCGGGGATTCCGGATCGGCCAAGGCCGACGCCCCCGCCGAGACCAAGAACGAGCCGTCCAAGAGCGACGCCGGCAAGAGCGACACCGCCAAGAACGACGCGTCGAAGCGCGGCGCGCCCAAGGGCGAGGCCGCCGATGCCGCTCCCGCGCCGGAATCCAAGCGCGACGCGGGCGATGGCGAGGACGGTGGCCGGGAAGGCCAGCGTGGTCGGGGTCGCCAGCGCCGGGGCCGCGAACAGCGTGCCGCCGCGGCGAACAACGCTGCCGCCGAAGGGACTTCGACCGAGACGCCCGCCAACGAGGGCAAAAACGAGTCGGAGGGCGAGCGCCGCCGCGATCGCAATCAGGGCGGCGACCGCGGTCAGCAGAACGACCGCCAGCAGAACGGCGGCCAGCAGAACCAGAACGGCACCTCACGTCGCGACGACCGCGGCGGAGACGACGAGGAAGGCGGCCGCGGCCGCCGGGGCCGTCGCTTCCGGGAGCGTCGCCGGGGCCGGGACCGCGACGGCGGCACCGGTGAGTCCCGCGAGATGGAGATCCGCGAGGACGACGTCCTGCAGCCGGTGGCGGGCATTCTCGACGTGCTCGACAACTACGCGTTCGTGCGCACCTCCGGCTACCTGGCCGGACCGAACGACGTGTACGTGTCGATGAACCTGGTCCGCAAGAACGGCCTGCGCCGCGGTGACGCCATCACCGGTGCGGTGCGCGCGCCCCGCGAGGGCGATCAGAGCAACCAGCGGCAGAAGTTCGATCCGCTGGTGCGCCTGGACACCGTCAACGGCTCGGATGTCGAATCCGCCAAGCGCCGTCCGGAATTCAGCAAGCTGACCCCGCTGTACCCGAATCAGCGCCTGCGGCTGGAGACCCAGCCCAACAAGCTGACCACCCGCGTGATCGACCTGATCATGCCGATCGGCAAGGGTCAGCGCGCCCTGATCGTGTCGCCGCCCAAGGCCGGTAAGACCACGATCATGCAGGACATCGCGAACGCCATCGCGACCAACAACCCCGAGTGCTACCTCATGGTCGTGCTGGTGGACGAGCGTCCCGAGGAAGTGACCGATATGCAGCGCTCCGTGCGCGGCGAGGTCATCGCCTCCACGTTCGACCGGCCGCCGAGCGATCACACCTCGGTCGCCGAGCTCGCCATCGAGCGGGCCAAGCGCCTGGTGGAAATGGGTCAGGACGTCGTGGTGCTGCTCGACTCCATCACCCGACTGGGGCGCGCGTACAACAACTCCTCGCCCGCCTCGGGCCGCATCCTCTCCGGTGGTGTGGACTCGACCGCGCTGTACCCGCCCAAGCGGTTCCTCGGCGCGGCCCGCAATATCGAGAACGGCGGCTCGCTCACCATCATCGCCACCGCGATGGTGGAGACCGGCTCCACCGGTGACACGGTCATCTTCGAGGAGTTCAAGGGCACCGGCAACGCGGAGCTCAAGCTCGATCGCAAGATCGCCGAGCGCCGCGTGTTCCCGGCGGTGGACGTCAACCCGTCCGGCACCCGCCGCGACGATCTACTGATGTCGCCCGACGAGGCCGCGGTCATCCACAAGCTGCGGCGCGTGCTCTCCGGCCTGGACTCGCATCAGGCGATCGATCTGCTGATCGACCGGTTGAAGAAGTCCAAGAGCAATATCGAGTTCCTCATGCAGGTCTCGAAGACCGCTCCGGGTGCACTCGACGAGTAGGACATGAGCCGGAAGGGCGCGAAATATCCTGTCGCCCTTTCACTCGCGGTTCGAACCAGTTCGGCGGCTCCGCTACGGCGGGGCCGCCGAGGTGTATTCGGGGTCGGGCGCGGGCTGAAGAAGAACAGTCCGATCAGGGCCGCGCCGATGATCAGGAAGCCGATGATGGTGGCGGTCACGGCGACCTGTGCGCCGGACGCCGTGACCGCCGTATAGGTGAGGTCGCCGGTGCCCGGCCGCGGTGCGCGGGAATGCACCGTCGGGTTGGGTTCGGGCCTGGCGCACCATCCCACGACCGCCCCCAGGAGCAGTACTGCGAAGACACCGCCCGCGACGATCTCGGCTCGGCGTTCGTGTGTCCGGTTCACAGCTGTCCTTCCTGTTCGTAGGGGGTTCCTCTCACCTGACACGACACTATGAACAACGGTGTTCGCATTCTTGAGTAGACGGCTACTCGACTTTCAGGGTGACTCGAGCCCCCGAAGGATGCGTGCCCGCAATTCCTTGGGGGTGGATTCGGAACACATCCGACCATCCCCATGTTCTCGGTTACGGTCGTCGCGCACATCGCCCGCGAGAACTACTCCGGATGGGGGAGAAGTTCAGGGTTCGTCCGGGTGCTGCCACCCTGGCGCGCACGACCGGAGGGACCGGGAACAAGGCCCCGCGAGGCGGCGTTTATACTGGTCCGTCGGCAACCATGCCTAGTCGGTTCCGGTTCACGTCCTCGGTCGTCGAGGGCGACCCGGCGACCATCGAAAGGACATCCATGAAGGCAGGAATTCACCCCACGTACGTGGACACCACGGTCGTGTGCGGCTGCGGCAACACCTTCCAGACTCGCAGCACCAAGGAGTCGGGCCACATCACCGTCGAGGTCTGCTCCCAGTGCCACCCGTTCTACACGGGCAAGCAGAAGATCCTGGACACCGGTGGCCGCGTGGCTCGCTTCGAGGCTCGCTACGGCAAGCGCGCGAAGGCTGCCAACTAGCTACCCCGCAGACGCCCGTCCTGCACTGCAGGTCGGGCGTCTGTGTTTTCTGCCTCCGCTTCGCTCCGGCGTGTTCGCGGCCCTGCAAGCTCGGTTCTTCCCTCCTCCGCTCCTCCGCTTCGCTCCCCCGCTCCGTCAGTCCAGAACCGAGCCGGGCCGCGAACCCGGGCGAGTCTTCAAGAGGAAGTGTTCGTCGGGCGAGGATCGGAGAGACCCGGATACGGCAGTCCTGCCAGGCCGCGAAGCTCCGGGTGATCCCTCGAACACATTGTTCGGTCCCGGATCGGTAAGTCCAGGAATCGACAGTCCTACAGAAGGAGCGCATCCGCCATGGCCGACAAGTCCGCGGCCCCGTCCGCGATCGATGACATTCTGGCCGAGTACGCCGGTTTGGAGACGCAGCTGGCGGATCCGGCGCTGCACAACGATCCGGGGGCGGCGCGGCGCGTCGGCAAGCGGTTCGCGGAGCTGGGGCCGGTCATGTCCACCTACAACAAGCTGACCTCCGCACGCGATGATCTGGCCGCGGCCGAGGAACTGGCCGCCGATGACGCGTCCTTCGCCGCCGAGGTGCCCGCCCTGCGCGAACAGGTCGAGGAGCTGGAGAAGACGCTCACCGACCTGCTCGCCCCGCGCGATCCGCACGACGCCGACGATGTGGTGCTCGAGGTGAAATCCGGTGAGGGCGGCGAGGAATCGGCGCTGTTCGCCGCCGATCTGGCGCGCATGTACATCCGCTACGCCGAACGGCACGGATGGAAGGTCGAGGTGCTGGGCGTCACCTACTCGGATCTGGACGGGTACAAGGAGGCCACCTTCTCCATCCGGAGCAAGGAACCCAGCCGCGACGGCGTGTGGTCACGGCTCAAATGGGAGGGCGGCGTGCACCGCGTGCAGCGCGTGCCGGTCACCGAATCGCAGGGGCGCATCCACACCTCCGCGGCCGGTGTGCTCGTCTACCCCGAACCCGACGAGGTCGAGCAGGTGCAGATCGACGAGAAGGACCTGCGCGTCGACGTCTACCGCTCCTCCGGCAAGGGCGGCCAGGGCGTCAACACCACCGACTCCGCCGTGCGCCTCACCCACCTGCCCACCGGCATCGTGGTGACCTGCCAGAACGAGCGCTCGCAGCTACAGAACAAGATCCGCGCCATGCAGGTGCTGGCCGCGCGTCTGCAAGCCCTCGCCGAGGAGCAGGCCGAACAGGAGGCCGCCGCGGGCCGCGCCTCGCAGATCCGCACCGTGGACCGCTCCGAACGCATCCGCACCTACAACTTCCCGGAGAACCGCATCGCCGATCACCGCATCGGCTTCAAGGCGCACAACCTGGACTCGGTGCTGGACGGCAACCTCGACGACCTGCTCGACGCGCTGGCCGAAGCCGACCGCACGGCCCGGCTCACGGCGGAATGACTCATTCCCGTCCGCGGGTTATCCGAGTTCGAGTCGGGACAACGGATTTGGTGAGATCATGGGTAACTCGCCGGGTACGCCCAGCAGGCGATCGGCACTCGGCCGCCGGTCCGCGACGAAAGAATCGAGGCACCCACTGACCGGCAGAAGTCGCGGGGAGGCGGGGGAGCCACGTATCGGGCTGCGGGCCGTGATCCGCGAGGCCGTCGAGACTCTCGCCGCCGCCGGGGTGCACAGTCCGCACACGGACGCGGAGCTGCTCGCCGCCCATGTGCTGGGGGTGGACCGCATGCGCCTCATGATGGTCCCGCTGCTCACCCCCGAGCAGCTGGCGGACTTCCGGGCGCTGGTGGCCCGCCGCGCGGAACGCGTTCCGCTGCAACATCTCACGGGCACCGCCGCGATGGGCGAGATCGACCTCGCGGTCGGCCCCGGCGTATTCATCCCCCGCCCCGAGACCCAACTGCTCTTCGCCTGGGCGCTGGCCCAGCTGGAGGCCGTCGGCCACGAACACCGGCCCGTCGTCGTGGACCTGTGCACCGGCTCCGGCGCGCTCGCCCTCGCCATTGCCCACGCCCGCCCCGACGCCCAGGTGCACGCCGTGGAACTGGACCCGGCGGCCCTGGACTGGGCCCGCCGCAACGCCCTGCACCGGGCCGATCAGGGCGACACCCCGATCGACCTGCACGCGGGCGACGTCACCGCCCCCGACCTGCTGTCCCACCTGAACGGCACGGTCGACGTGGTGGTCGCCAACCCGCCCTACATCCCCGAATCGGCCCGACTGGACCCCGAGGTCGCCGACCACGACCCCCATCGCGCCCTCTTCGGCGGCCCCGACGGCCTCTCCGTCATCCGCCCCATGATCGGCACCATCGCCCGCCTGCTCCGCGCCGACGGCGTGGCGGCCGTGGAGCACGACGACACCAACGGTTCCGGCACCGCCGCCCTGTTCCGCGCGCAGGGCGGCTTCGACGCCGTCGTCGAACACCCCGACCTGGCCGGAAAGCCCCGCTTCGTCGCCGCCCGCCGCGCCCCCTGACCCATCACCCACCCCGGCCGCGCCTATATCCGGCCGCCGCGCTGGCGACTGCCCGCGCAGTACCGGAATACCCGGCCTACTCCTCCAGACGGCCGACCCGCCAGATCCGGCCGGGCGTCCGGACGGCTCGGTGACCGACCCTCCGCACCTGCGAGCGCCCGGCCACGCCGGGGCTCGATCCGCCATATCGGTGGTTGTCCGGTCGCGCTGGGGCAAGTCCGCCATGTCGGTGGCGTCCGGTCCGTCCTTGGCGTGGCCATTCCGTCGCATCGGCCGGTTTCCCGGCTTCCGGTGCCGGGTGTGCTTGCCTCAATTCAGCCGATTGGCGAGTGGGATGAGGATATCGGTGAGCGTGGCGGGGTCCTGGGGGCCGAGATGGGGGGCGTCCAGGTCGTACACCTCGAACGGATTGTCGGGGGTGGCGGCGTCGGCCTCGCGGATCATGCGGTCCTGGAGGGCGAGGGGCAGGGTGCGGTCGCGGGTGCAGCGGATGTAGGTGCGGGGGATGCGGCCCCAGGTCGCGGGCTCGCCGCGGGCATCGTCGGTGGTGACCGCCCACGCCTCGTCGGGTTCCATGGCATTGAGCGCCGCCCGGAACGCGGCATCGTCGTAGCCCTCGGCCAACGAGCTGTGGGCGGCAGCCAGGAATTCGGGTTCCGCCGAGCGCCAATTGGTTCGGGTGAAGCCGGTCTGCTGGGGGTCGCCGCCCACGCTGGGCATGGTGGTGGCCAGCGAGGTGGCCGCCTCGGGGGTCAGATAGCACTCCAGCACGCTGCGCAGTTCGACGCAGCAGAAGGCGGTGAGATACACCAGCCGCGCGATGAGGTCGGGCACCTCGTTGCCGACCCGGGTCATGGTCGCCCCGCCCATGCTGTGGCCCACCAGGATCACCTGCCCCCGCGCGGCGGCCGCCCGCACCACCGCGACCACATGCTCGACATTGTCGTCCAGCCGCGATCCGGCCAGCGGCGACGGCTCGTTCGCCAGGGCCGCGAGATCCTGCGGGGCCTGATAGGACAGCGGGAAGTTCGCCGCCGCCCCGTGCCCGGGCAAGTCGACCGCGAGCGCGCGATGCCCGGCCAGCGTCAGCGCCGCCAGCAAGGGAGCGTAGGACGCGCCATTGCCATTGGCCCCGTGCACGATCACGAAGATCGGACGCGCCCGGGCCCCGGCGGCCTCGCCTCCGCGCGCACATCCGGCCGCGAGCGCACCGACCCCCAGCGCACCCATCCCCAGCAGTCCCCGGCGTGACAGCCCCGCCGCGGTGCGTCTCGTCATCCACGTCCTCCTCACTCGTCGGCCGAACCGCGATACCTGCCGGCCGAACCGATCGGCTCCGATGCGCCCGGTCGCGCAAGGTCATGCCGCCGGTCGCGCAAGGCCATGCCGATCCGGCCGCGCACCTTCGTACCGCTCGGTCGCGCACTGTCGTGCCGCCCGGTCGCACACTGTCGGCCGATCCGGTCGTGCCGCTGCGGTGGTTCGACCCGGCTGTTCCGATACAACTGTTTCGATACGTCCGCATCGGAACCTATCATCTTTCTGATACATCTGCATCGCTACGATGCCCGCATGCCTCGTCACGTGGACCACGAGAGCCGTCGACGGCTCATCGCCGACGCCGTCTGCGATCTCATCGGCCGACGCGGTCTGGAGGCGGCCACCCTGCGCGAGGTGGCCGCCGCGGCCGGGGTGTCCATGGGCGCGGTGCAGCGCTGCTTCGAAACCCGCCAGCAGATGCTGATATTCGCGCAGGAGCACGTGAACCAGCGGGTCGCCGAGCGGGCCCGGACTCGCATCGCGGCGTCGGCCGAGCCGGAATCGGTGCTCACCCTGTTGGAGCAGACGCTCGACGCCATGCTCATCGTCGACGACCCCGATCTGGTCGAGGCGAGTGTCTGGCTGGCCTTCAGCGCACAGGCGGCGGTGGATCCGGTGGTCGCCGCCGCCCAGCGTGACCACTATCGGGGCCTGGCCGAACTGCTCGTCCTGCTGCTGCGGCTCGGCGTCGACGGCGGCCTGATCCGATCCGAGGTCGACCCCGAGCAGGTGGGCGAGGACCTGATCGCGTTGGCCGACGGTTTGACGATCCAGGTCCTCACCCGTCGCCGCGCCCCGGAATCGGTGCGCGCAACGCTGCGGCGGCACCTCGCCGAACTGCGCGTCTGAGCCGCGCGCGCAGTGGCGCGCCGGGGCCGCGACCATGGCCTCGAGCCCCTGACACTTGTCGAGAGCGCATCCGTGCCAAGATGTTGCGCGTGAGTACCGTCTACGACTGCGCCGATCCCGATTCGCGCGCCGCGGGACTGACTGCCGCGCGCAGCGCTCTGAAGTCCGGGCGGTTGGCCGTCATTCCGACCGACACGCTCTACGGAATCGCGGCCGACGCCTTCGACAGCTCGGCCGTGGCCGCGCTGCTGGCGGCCAAGCGCCGCGGGCGGGATATGCCGGTGCCGGTGCTGGTGGGCTCGTGGAACACCATCGACGGACTGGTGTTCTCGGTGCGCCCGCAGGCGCGCGACCTGATCCGGGCCTTCTGGCCGGGCGCGCTGAGTCTCGTTGTGCAGCAAGCGCCCTCGCTGGCCTGGGACCTGGGCGACGCGCGCGGGACCGTCATGCTGCGGATGCCGCTGCACCCGGTCGCGCTGGAACTGCTGCGCGAGGTCGGGCCGCTGGCGGTGTCCAGTGCCAATGTGTCGGGCCAGCCGCCCGCCACCACCGTCGGCGAGGCGCGCGACCAGCTGGGTGAACTCGTCGGCGTCTACCTCGACGGCGGCAAGGCCGAGCACGCGCTGGCCTCCACCATCGTGGACCTGACCGCCGACACCCCGCGCATCCTGCGCGAGGGCGCGGTGCCGACCGCAGCGGTCGCCGAGGTGCTAGGCGTCCCGCCGGAGGAGCTCGTCTCGCAGGCAACGCGGTGACGGCCCGGTAGATGGTGTCGAGTAGCGACCTGCTGAGCCAAGGCGTTTTCAGTACGGCGGCGGTGGTCCCCCTGCGGGAGCTGCTGCTGGTGCTGCTGGTCGCCACCGTGGTGACCTACCTGTGTACCGGCGGAGTCCGGGTGGGGGCCATCGCGTTCGGCGCGGTGGCGGTGCCCCGCGAGCGCGACGTGCACGTAAAGCCGATTCCCCGCATGGGCGGGGTCGGCATCTATCTGGGTGTGCTGGCCGCCGTGCTGTTCGCCCATCAACTGCCCGCGCTGCGCCGCGGCTTCGACTATCCCGCCGACATTCCGGCGGTGGTGGTCGCGGGCACGCTCATCGTGCTGGTCGGCATCATCGACGACCGCTGGGGACTGGACTGGCTCACCAAACTCGTCGGCCAGGTCACCGCCGCCGGAGTCATGGCCGTGATGGGCCTGAGCTGGGTCGCCATCTACAACCCGTTCACCAATACCACCGTGGTGCTCGATCAGCTCCAGGGCGGCCTGGTCACGGTCGGCATCACCGTCACCATGATCAACGCCATGAATTTCGTGGACGGTCTGGACGGCCTGGCCGCGGGGCTGGGCTTGATCGCCGCCGCCGCGGTTTTCGTGTTCACCGTCGGCCTGCTCTACGAACAGGGCGGCTCCACCGACACCTATCCGCCCGCGTTGCTGGCCGCGGCGCTGGCGGGCGGCTGTCTGGGATTCCTGGCGCACAATTTCCAGCCCGCCCGGATTTTCATGGGCGATTCCGGCTCGATGCTCATCGGATTGATGCTCGCCGCGGTCTCCACCGGCGCGTCCGGCCGAATTCCGCTCCAGGGTTACGGCACCCGCGACATCGTCGGTCTGTTGTCGCCGCTGTTGCTGGTGGGCGCGGTCATGTTCATTCCGGTACTCGATCTTGTTCTGGCCATCGTGCGGCGTGTGCGCGCGGGTGTGAGTTTCTCCACCCCGGACAAAATGCACCTGCACCACCGATTGCTCCAGATCGGGCATTCGCATCGCCGGGTGGTGCTGTTGATCTATCTGTGGGTGAGTGTGCTCGCATTCGGAGCGGTCGGTTCGTCGCTCATGGATCGCCGCCTGGTGGTGCTGCTGTTCGCCGGCGGCCTGGTTTTCGCCCTCGTGATCACCGCCGTTCCGTCCATGGGCGAACTGACCCTGAAGGCCGGTCGCAAACCGCCGCGCGGCCCCGACGCGGCCCGCGGGTAAAGTGGGTCGGCGTGACTACGGCATCCAATCCCGGTCAGGACGCACCACTGCGGGCCGCGCTGCGCTACGGCATCTTCGGATTGATTGTGCTCGTGGTGATTTCAGCCATCCTCGGCCTGATCTTCGCCGGGCTGCCGGGCCTGTGGGGCGCACTGCTCGGCGCGGGGATCGGCGGCGGGTTCATTCTCACCACGGCGGCCTCGGTGCTGCTGAGTGCCCGCTTCGACTCCGGCATCCAGGGCCTGGTGCTGCTGGGCAGCTGGGTCGGCAAGCTGCTGGTGGCCCTGGTGGTGGTCGCGGTGCTGCAGAATTTCGACTTCTACAGCCGTCCCACCCTGTTCCTGACCGTGGTCGGCGCCCTGCTCGTCGTGCTCGGCGCGGAGACGTACGGCCTTCTGCGCCAACGAGTTCCGGTCATCGACCTGGAAGACCGGTAGGGGGTAGGGGATAGTTCACTCGCTGTTTCCGGCCACCCCCTACACGTTGTCGTAGATAACTTGATAAACTCTTTACCTGTAGGCAACCGAACCAACAGGGGGGTCCCTCGTGGACCCAGGTGGGGCAGGTTATGCTTACAGCCGTGCCGGGCCCTGCGGGGTTCCGGTTCTGCACCGTCGACGATGTCGCCGACGCGCGCTCAGACGCCCGGGTAAATGCCCGAACAGCTGCTGACGAACTTCGAGCCGACCTGAGTCGACCCACCAGATCGTCAATGTCCGATCGAACCGCGGGTGAAAACTATGGCCCGCGGCCCGAACACGGGAGAGAACGCTGAGCGTCATCACTTTGGCGGCGGGCGAGTTCCACGCGCCGTCGCTTAACGACTTCTTCCCTCCAGCTCTGCTGTTCGAGGGGACGCCGTTCGAGCTCGACCGTCTGATGCTCGTTCGTATCCTGATGGCTGCCGTACTGGTGGGATTCATGCTGCTGGCATTCCGCAGCCCCAAACTCGTTCCGCGTGGCCTGCAGAACATCGCGGAAACCGGTCTGATCTTCGTCAAGGAGCAGATCTGCGACGAGGTGCTGGGTAAGGAAACCGGAAAGAAGTTCTTCCCGCTCATCGCGTCGATCTTCTTCGCGGTGCTGTTCCTGAATATCTCCGGTGTCATTCCGTTCCTGAACATCTCCTCGAACGCCCGCATCGGCTTCCCGCTGGTGCTCGCCCTGGTCGCGTATGTCGCGTTCAACTACGTGGGCATCAAGAAGTACGGCTTCTTCCACTACATGCGTTCCAGCATCGTGGTGCCGAACGTGCCGCCCGCGATGCACGTGCTGCTGATTCCGATCGAGTTCATCTCGACCTTCCTGCTGCGCCCGTTCACCCTGACCGTTCGACTCATGGCGAACATGCTGGCCGGCCACATCATGCTGGTGCTGTTCTTCAGCGCCACCCAGTTCTTCCTGTTCGACGGCGCCGCCTGGATGAAGGTGCTCTCGCCGTTCTCGCTGCTCGGCGGGTTCGCGTTCACCCTCTTCGAACTCCTGGTGGTCTTCCTGCAGGCCTACGTCTTCGCGCTGCTCACGGCCGTGTACATCGGCCTCGCGCAGCACGCCGACTCTCACTGACCGACCGGACAACACAAACCTGCTACACACCGCCGTCGGCGGGTGGGCGACAGAAAGGGAATGAAAGACTCATGAGCCTCGCGTACCTGGCCCAGGAAACCATCGAGACCACCTCCAAGGGCTACGGCGCCATCGGCTACGGCCTGGCCGCCATCGGCCCCGGCATCGGCGTCGGCATCGTCGTCGGTAAGGCCATCGAGGGCATCGCCCGTCAGCCGGAGCTGCAGGGCACCATCCGGACCAACATGTTCCTGGGTATCGCCTTCACCGAGGCCCTGGCGCTGATCGGCCTCGTGGCCGGCTTCATCTTCTGATTGCGGAAGTCAACTTATGAGCAGCATTCACTTGCTCGCGGCTGAGGGGGCCGAAGATCAGAACCCCCTCATCCCGGCGACATACGACATCGTCTGGTCGTTGGTCGTCTTCGCGGTCATCGCGTTCGTCTTCTACAAGTACGTCGTCCCGCGCCTGACCAAGGTGCTCGACGAGCGTTCGGAGAAGATCGAGGGCGGTATCGCCAAGGCGGAAGCGGCCCAGGCAGAGGCGCAGGCCACCCTGCAGCAGTACCAGGAGCAGCTGGCCGAGGCCCGGCTCGAGGCCGCCCGCATCCGTGAGGAAGCGCGCACCCAGGGCCAGCAGATCCTCGCGCAGATGCGCGCGGACGCCCAGGCCGAGGCCGACCGCATCGTGGCCTCCGGCCAGACTCAGCTCGAGGCGCAGCGCCAGCAGATCGTGACCGAGCTCCGCTCGGAGCTGGGCGCGACCGCGATCGACCTGGCCGAGAAGATCATCGGGCAGTCGGTGTCCGATCAGGCCAAGCAGGCCGCTTCCATCGACCGGTTCCTCGCGGAGCTGGACGAGAAGAGCGGCATCGGGGTCGGAAGGTAGCGACACGAAAGTGGGAAGCATGTACGCAGCGAGCCGCGAGGCGAGCTCCCGTGCGCGGGAAGCTCTTCGGTCCGCTCTGACCGGCAGCGACACTGTCGCGGAAACGACCGGCTCCGAACTGTTCGCCGTTGTCGCCGTACTCGACGACCAGCGTTCGCTGCGTGTGGCGCTCGCGGATAAGTCGGTGTCGAGCTCGGTGCGCGCCGAGCTCGCCGAACGGGTATTCGGTGGCAAGGTCAGCGCGGCCACCCAGGCGGTGCTCACCACCGCCGTCGCCCAGGACTGGTCGCGGACCCGCGATTTCGTCGACACCCTCGTGCTGCTCGGACAGGAGGCGCTGCTGCGCTCCGCGGCCGACCGCGGTCGTATCGACGCCGTCGAGGACGAGCTGTTCCGGCTGGGCCGGATCGTCGAGGACAACCCGGAGCTGGAGCAGGCGCTGTCGGATCACGGCAAGCCCGCCTCGGCGCGCCGGGAACTGCTGGCCCGCCTGCTCACCGGCAAGGTCGAGGACACCACGGCGAAGCTGGCCGAACAGGCGGTCGCCCGCCTGCGCGGCAATGGCGTCGGCGCGGCCTTCGACCACCTGTCCGATCTGGCGGCGTCCCTGCGGGACCAGATCGTGGCGCACGTGCGCGCCGCGGTCGAGATGACTCCGCAGCAGCGGGAGCACCTGGCTGCTTCATTGCAGCGCCTCTACGACAAGCCCGTCACGGTGCACGTGCAGGTCGACCCCAGCCTGCTGGCCGGTGTCGTCGTGCGCGTGGGCGATGACCTGATCGACGGCAGCGCCGTCGGACGACTGCGGCGACTCCGCCAGAGCCTGGCCTGAGCGCGCAGTCACCCCAACACACCGACATTCGAGACCAGACAGCGAGAGCAGGAAGAACATGGCGGAGCTGACGATCTCCCCCGATGAGATCCGTAGCGCGATCGAGAGCTACACCCAGAGCTACACCCCCGAGACCTCCATCGAGGAAGTCGGTGTCGTCACCGACACCGGCGACGGTATCGCCCACGTCAGCGGCCTGCCGTCGGCGATGGCCAATGAGCTGCTCGAGTTCCCGGGCGGGGTCCAGGGCGTCGCGCTGAACCTCGACGCCACCGAGATCGGTGCGGTCATCCTGGGTGAGTTCAACACCATCGAGGAGGGCCAGCAGGTCCGCCGTACCGGCGACGTGCTCTCGGTTCCGGTGGGCGACAACTTCCTCGGCCGCGTCATCGACCCGCTCGGCGCGCCGATCGACGGCCTCGGCGAGATCGAGTCCACCGAGCGCCGCGTGCTCGAGCTGCAGGCCGCCTCCGTGCTGGAGCGCCAGCCGGTCGGTGAGCCCATGGCCACCGGCATCACCGCCATCGACGCCCTGACCGCCATCGGCCGCGGCCAGCGTCAGCTCGTCATCGGCGACCGCAAGACCGGCAAGACCGCGGTCTGCATCGACGCCATCATCAACCAGAAGGCCAACTGGGCCACCGGTGATCCGACCAAGCAGGTGCGCTGCATCTACGTCGCCATCGGCCAGAAGGGCTCCACCATCGCCGGTGTGAAGGCCGCCCTGGAGGCGCACGGCGCGATGGAGTACACCACCATCGTCGCGGCCCCCGCGTCGGACTCCGCGGGCTTCAAGTGGCTGGCCCCCTACACCGGTTCGGCTCTCGGCCAGCACTGGATGTACCAGGGCAAGCACGTCCTGATCGTGTTCGACGACCTGTCCAAGCAGGCCGAGGCCTACCGTGCCATCTCGCTGCTGCTGCGCCGCCCGCCGGGCCGCGAGGCGTACCCGGGTGACGTCTTCTACCTGCACTCGCGGCTGCTGGAGCGTTGCGCGAAGCTGTCCGACGAGATGGGCGCGGGCTCCATGACCGGTCTGCCGATCATCGAGACCAAGGCCAACGACGTCTCGGCGTTCATTCCCACCAACGTCATCTCCATCACCGACGGCCAGGTCTTCCTGGAGTCGGACCTCTTCAACAAGGGTGTCCGCCCGGCCATCAACGTCGGTATCTCCGTCTCCCGAGTCGGTGGCGCCGCGCAGACCAAGGCCATGAAGAAGGTGTCCGGTTCGCTGCGTCTGGAGCTGGCCTCCTACCGCGAGCTGGAGGCGTTCTCCGCCTTCGCCTCCGACCTGGACGCCGCCTCGCTGGCCCAGCTGGAGCGTGGCGCGCGCTGGGTCGAGCTGCTCAAGCAGGACCAGTACGCCCCGGTGTCGGTCGAGGACCAGGTCGTCTCGCTGTACCTGGTGGACGCGGGCTACTACGACTCGGTGCCGGTCGGTGACGTGCGCCGCTTCAACACCGAGCTGCTGGAGTTCCTGCACGCCAACACCCAGGCGTCCTTCGACGCCCTGCAGGGTGGCGCCAAGCCGCTCGAGGGTGAGGCCGCCGACGCCATCAAGGCCGCGACCGAGAAGTTCAAGCAGGGCTTCCTGGCCGCCGACGGCTCGCGCGTCGTCAACGAGCCCGAGGCGGGGCAGCTCGACCACGAAGAGGTCGAGTCGCTGTCGGTCACTCGCAAGCGCGTCGAGAAGTAATCGAGACCAGCGATGCGACTGTCGGAACCGCGGTATTCGCGACGGGCACGAAGGAGGAAGCTTGCGTAACCACGCAGTGCCCCGCGAATGCCGCCATTGGATGCTGAATGAAGGGAGTGAGTAATGCCAAGCGTGCGCGAACTGCGCTCCCGTATTCGTAGTGTGAGCTCGGTCAAGAAGATCACCCAGGCGCAGGAGCTGATCGCGACCTCGCGGATCGGCAAGGCACAGGCGCGCGTCGCCGCCGCCAAGCCTTACGCCGAGGAGATCACCAAGGTGCTCGCCGAACTGGCCAGCGCCAGCGGCAATCTCACCCATCCGCTGCTGTCGGAGCGCCCGAACCCGCGGCGTGCCGCGGTGCTGGTGATCACCAGTGACCGCGGTATGTGCGGTGGCTACAACTCCAACGTGCTCAAGCGCACCGAGGAGCTGGTGACCACGCTGCGCTCCGAGGGCAAGGAGCCGGTGCTGTACGTCATGGGCGCGAAGGGCCTGACCTACTACACCTTCCGCAACCGCGAGGTGACCGGTTCGTGGGTGGGCTTCTCCCAGTCGCCCAACTACGCCGATGCCTCCGCCGCGTGCAACCACCTGGTCGAGGCGTTCATGGCCGGCGCCGACGGCGAGGTCGAAACCCCCAACGGGGTGGGCACCATGGCGGGCGTCGACGAACTGCACATCGTGTACACGCGTTTCGTGTCGATGCTGACGCAGACCCCCGAGGTCCGCCGCCTGGCCCCGATCCAGGTGAGCTTCGTGGACGAGAGCTTCGACCTGGGGCCGGACAGCTTCACCGACTCGGCGTCGGCGGAGCCCACGGCCCAGTACGAGTTCGAGCCGGACGCGAGCACCCTGCTGGGTGCGCTGCTGCCGAAGTACATCAATACGCGGATCTACGCGTCGCTGCTCGATGCGGCGGCATCGGAGTCGGCTGCGCGCCGCACCGCGATGAAGGCCGCGACGGACAACGCCACCGAGCTGGTGAATTCGCTGACTCGGACCGCGAACTCGTTGCGTCAGGCCGGAATTACGCAGGAAATCACCGAAATCGTCGGCGGCGCCAACGCGCTGGCATCGAGCTCGAGCGACTAATAAGCCCAGGAAGAGAACCCAATGACCGCAGCTGTCACCACAGAGAACCGGGTTGGCGCCGGCACCGGCCGCGTCTCCCGCGTCATCGGTCCCGTCGTGGACGTCGAGTTCCCGCGGGGCTCCATCCCCGACCTGTACAACGCCCTGCACGTGGACATCGCGCTCGCGTCGGTGGCCAAGACGTTGACCCTCGAGGTCGCGCAGCACCTGGGCGACAACATCGTTCGCACCATTTCGATGCAGCCGACCGACGGTCTGGTCCGCGGCGTCGAGGTGCGCGACACCGGCAAGCCGATCTCGGTGCCCGTCGGTGACGTCGTCAAGGGCCACGTGTTCAACGCCCTCGGCGACTGCCTGGACTCCCCGGGCCTGGGCCGCGACGGCGAGCAGTGGGGCATCCACCGCCAGCCGCCCGCCTTCGACCAGCTCGAGGGCAAGACCGAGATCCTGGAGACGGGCATCAAGGTCATCGACCTGCTCACCCCGTACGTGAAGGGTGGCAAGATCGGTCTGTTCGGTGGCGCCGGCGTCGGCAAGACCGTGCTGATCCAGGAGATGATCACCCGTATCGCGCGTGAGTTCTCCGGTACGTCCGTGTTCGCGGGCGTCGGTGAGCGCACCCGTGAGGGCACCGACCTGCACCTGGAAATGGAAGAGATGGGCGTCCTCCAGGACACCGCCCTCGTCTTCGGCCAGATGGACGAGCCGCCGGGCACCCGTATGCGCGTCGCCCTCTCGGCCCTGACCATGGCCGAGTACTTCCGTGACGTGCAGAACCAGGACGTGCTGCTCTTCATCGACAACATCTTCCGGTTCACCCAGGCCGGTTCCGAGGTCTCGACCCTGCTGGGTCGCATGCCCTCGGCCGTGGGTTACCAGCCCACCCTGGCCGACGAGATGGGTCAGCTGCAGGAGCGCATCACCTCGACCCGCGGTCGCTCGATCACGTCCATGCAGGCCATCTACGTGCCCGCCGACGACTACACCGACCCGGCCCCGGCGACCACCTTCGCCCACCTGGACGCGACCACCGAGCTCTCGCGCCCGATTTCGCAGAAGGGCATCTACCCGGCCGTCGACCCGCTGACCTCGACCTCTCGCATCCTCGAGGCGTCGATCGTCGGCGAGCGGCACTTCAAGGTGGCCAACGAGGTCAAGCGCATCCTGCAGAAGTACAAGGAACTGCAGGACATCATCGCCATCCTCGGCATGGACGAGCTCTCCGAAGAGGACAAGGTCCTCGTCGGCCGCGCCCGTCGTCTGGAGAAGTTCCTCGGCCAGAACTTCATCGTGGCCGAGAAGTTCACCGGTCAGCCGGGTTCGGTCGTGCCGCTGGAGCAGACCATCGACGACTTCGATCGCGTCTGCAAGGGCGAGTTCGATCACTTCCCGGAGCAGGCGTTCAACTCCTGCGGTGGTCTCGACGACGTCGAGAAGGCCGCGAAGAAGATCGCCGGAAAGTAGTCGCACATGGCTGAAATGTCGGTCGATCTGGTCGCCGTCGAACGGCGACTGTGGTCGGGCACCGCGTCTTTCGTGAGTGCCCAGACCACGGAGGGCGAAATCGGCATCATGCCGAACCACGAGCCGCTGCTCGGCCAGCTGGTCGACGGTGGCACCGTGTCCATCCACTCCACCGATGGCGAGAAGATCATCGCGGCGGTGCACGGCGGATTCTTCTCCGTCACCGCCACCTCGGTGCGCGTGCTGGCGGAATCCGCTGAATTGGCGGCGGATATCGACGAGGCGGCCGCGCGTGCCGTGCTCGCCGACAGCGAGGCCGGCGACGCCGCCAAGGTGGTCGCGCAGGGCCGGGTGCGTGCCCTG